>NZ_DASRBZ010000504.1:0-3688 GCF_035653355.1 Mycobacterium sp.
CCGCCGATTTGACCGTCTGCACCAGCGCTTGGCCATCGTTCTTGCGGTCCACCCAGGTGACATCGCTGGCGCGGGCGACTGGCAGGTCTTTATCGTCGACGTAGCCGGCCTCCAGAAACACCCGTGCGGGAGCCTCGCCGATCGCGTCCAGCAGCGAGTTGATCGCCGGCAGTGAGGCGGTGTCGCCGACAATCACGTATCCGGTTGGGCGCGGCTCTGGCAACGCGAATTTGCTGCCCAGCACCGTCGCCTCGATGGTGTCCCCCGGTTGGGCTTCCCGCGCCCACTGCGACGCGATCCCGTCGTGCAGCGCAAATTCGATGTCTACGGTGTCGGCGCCCGGATCGGGGTTGACCAGCGTGTAGCCACGCTGATGCAGCTTGTTCCCACCGGGAAACCACAACCGCACCCACATCGTCGGATGCAAGGAGTTGTCGGCCAGCAGGCCGCCGGCGTCAAAGCTCAGCCGCAGGTAGTGCGGGCTGATTTCCCGGCGACCGGTGACCGTGAGCCGATACTCGCCAGGGCGCCACAACTTCAGCACAGCGCCCTGCCAGCCGCGCGTGACTTTCTGTTCGACCATTACGTCTTGCCCTTCGTTCGGGAACTTAGGGCAGACTAACCTACCTCCGGTAGCGGGTCAGCCCCGAACCCGGGTGAAGCGGTGCAGCAGCCAGGCCAGCGGAATGGTGATCACCAGCGTCACGACGAACAGGTTCAGCATCGATCCGGTGTAGATCCGATACCGCAGCACCTCGACCATCGCGATCTCCATGGTCACCAGATGGATCAGGAAGACCTCGTAGGAGATCTCGCCCAGCCACACCATCGGCCGGGAAGCCAGCAGCCGGGCATACCAACCGCGATCCCCTAGCCCCAGCGGCGCCACCGCCAGCGCGGCGACCACCGCGTAGAACACGGCCTTGAACAGCGCCTCGGACAATCCGCTGGGCGTGGTCGTCGGTGCCCCGGCGATCGGGGTGGACGCGATGAAGTAGCAGACCGTCGCCAGCGGTATGGCCGCGAACGCATAGCAACGCGCGCCCATCGCCTGCAGCACCGCCAGCATCATCCCGGGGACGAACCAGGCCAGGTAGGTCGGCAGCCACAGCCGCGCACTGCTCGGCAACCAGTGCGCGGTGTGCACCAGCACCAGCCACGCCGGGGTCAGCAACCCCAGTCCCCCCAAGGCGGCCAGCAGCAACAGCGGCTGCCAGCGGCGCTGGCACACCACCGACAACAGCACGTACGCCAGCAGCGGTAGCACCACATAAAACGCCACTTCCACGGCAAGGCTCCACATTTGGGTAAGACCCTGGTGCAGGTAGGAGCCCAGGTAATTGGGCGTATAGATCTGCGTCAACGTGAGGTTGCGGAAAAGACCCATCCAGGTGTGGCCGGGATTCGGGCGCGCGGTGCGGAAGTGGTAGACGAGGTAGGCCAACAGCACGGTGACGATGTAGGCAGGCATGATGCGCCGCACCCGGTGCCACGCATAGCGACGCACCGACGGTGGCGGCCCGCCCGTCACCATCGACTTCACCCACGGGCCGAACAGCAGGAAGCCGGATAGCACGAAGAAGATCGGGACGCCCATTTCCATCCGGGAACAGATCAGCCCGAAATAGCCGTGGGTGTATTTGCCGGTGGTATAGGCCGAGTGAGTTCCGACGACGAGTAAGGCAGCGACGGCACGGATTCCGGTCAGCGAGGCAACACGATCTACCCCGGCGACTTGTTCGAGTCCGCCCTGGGCGGTGCTGTCCGTCGACAGGGTCATCCAGCTGATTTCCGGCGCGGCTTACCGCTGTCGCGGCGGCGGCCATCGCGCGGGGGCCGGTCCGGCCGCAGGTTGATCAGCACACCGGAGATGCGGGTGCGTTCAAGCGCTTTGAGCGTCGCGCGCGGCAGCTGGGCCGGCAGCTCCACCAACGAGTAGTCGGGCCCGATCGTGATGTGGCCGAAATCGCTGCGGTGCAACCCACCTTCGTTCGCGATAGCGCCGACAATCGCACCCGGGCCGACCCGATGCCGCTTGCCGACGGCGATGCGATACGTGGCGAACCCGTCTTTAGGGCGCTCTCGCGGCTTGCGCGCCGGCTTGTCGGTTCGCCGGTCGGTGCGGCGTGGCTCCGGGGGTTCGGGTGCCATGAAGAAGTCCTCGCCGTCGCGGGACTGCAGCGCCAGAGCCGCGGCGATGTCGACCATAGGAACATCGTGTTCGCGTTCGTACTCCTCGACCAGGCTGCGAAACAGCTCGATCCCGGGTGAGCTGAGCGCGTCAGTGATGGAGTCGGCGAATTTGGCTACCCGTTGCGCGTTGACGTCTTCGACGGTGGGCAGTTCCGCCTCGATGAGCTTTTGGCGCGTGGCCTTTTCGATCGCCTTGAGCAGGTGGCGCTCACGCGGTGCGACGAACAGCAGTGCGGTTCCCGAGCGTCCGGCTCGGCCGGTGCGCCCGATGCGATGCACGTAAGACTCGGTGTCGTGCGGGATGTCGTAGTTGAGCACATGCGAGATCCGCTCCACGTCCAGACCGCGGGCGGCGACGTCGGTAGCGACCAGGATGTCGATGCCGCCTTCTTTGAGCGCCGCTATTGTGCGCTCGCGCTGCGCCTGTGGGATATCGCCGTTGATGGCCGCCGCGGAAAAGCCTCGGGCACGCAATCTTTCGGCGACCTCTTCGGTGGCCTGCTTGGTGCGGACAAAGACGATCATGGCGTCGAACGGCTCGACTTCGAGTATTCGGGTCAGCGCGTCCATTTTTCGCGGACCGGCTACTTGGATGTAGCGCTGCGAAATGTTCTCTGCCGTGGTGGTTTTGGCTTCGACGGTGACTTCGAGCGGGTCGTGCAGATACTTGGCGGTGAGCTTCCGGATCGCCGGCGGCATGGTCGCCGAGAACAATGCGACCTGTTTGTATTCCGGGGTGTCAGCCAGGATGCGTTCGACATCGTCGGCGAAGCCCATGGCCAGCATTTCGTCGGCTTCGTCGAGCACCAGATAGTCCACCCGGGACAGATCCAGCGTTCCGCGGTCCAGGTGGTCGATGACCCGGCCGGGTGTTCCGACCACGACGTGGGCGCCGCGTTTCAGTCCGGCCAGCTGCACGCCGTAGGAGGCTCCGCCGTAGATCGGCAGCACGGTAAGGCGTGGCAGGTGCGCGGCGTAGCGGCTGAAGGCCTCGGACACTTGCAGAGCCAGTTCGCGGGTGGGGGCCAGCACCAATGCTTGAGTCGCGTTGCTGGTGGTGTCGATCTTGGACAGGATCGGAAGGGCGAAGGCCGCCGTCTTGCCGGTGCCGGTCTGCGCGAGCCCCACCACGTCGGAGCCGGCCATCAGCGCCGGGATCGTGGCCGCCTGGATGGCCGAGGGTGTTTCGTAGCCGACGTCGACGATTGCCTGCAGAACCGATGGATGGATCCGCAGGTCGTCGAACGTGCCAGGGGACGTCTCAGCCGCCGCATCGGGGGAGGTCATTGCTGACCGAGTCTAGTGTCCCAGCGGACGACGACACGGTTGCTGGCCGCACGGCCACGCCTGCCACGACCGTGGAGCCGATGACGGTACGGTGCGCGTTGTGTTGTGGCTACCTTGCCACGTCCGGACGCTGACGGTCGTGGCCGTCGGCGCACTGGCTGCCGCGACGCTGGCCGGTTGCGGCTCGGGCGACTCCACCGTCGCCAAG
>NZ_DASRBZ010000505.1:0-6439 GCF_035653355.1 Mycobacterium sp.
CCAGCAACTCCTCGACCGCATTACTCGGGGCGCGGTAGTGACCGGCGTCGGCGTATTCGGGGGCCGGCAGGGCGCGTTTGTCGAGTTTGCCGTTGACCGTCAACGGCAACGCGTCCAACACCACGATCGCGACGGGCACCATATACGGAGGCAGCCGCTGCGCCAGCGTCTCGCGAATCTGGGCCGGATCGGCGGACCCGGTGACGTAGGCGACCAGGCGTTTGTCGCCCGGGCGCTCCTCGCGAGCGATCACCGCCGCCTGCCGCACCCCCTCCACATCGGCCAGGGCTGCTTGGATCTCGCCGAGTTCAATGCGGTAGCCGCGGATTTTGACCTGCTCATCGGCGCGGCCCAGGTAGTCCAGCTGCCCATCAGCGCGCCAACGCACCAAATCCCCGGTCCGATACATCCGTGTTTCGGCCCCACCAAACGGGCAAGCCACAAACCGCGAAGCGGTCAACGGGCCCCGGCGCCAATACCCCACAGCCACACCGCGGCCCGCTATATACAACTCGCCGACTACACCTGCTGGCACCGGGCGCAACCAGCCATCCAGTACAAACAACGCCGCCCCCGGCACCGGCGAACCAATCGGTGCCCCCCCACCCGGCGTCAACGGCGCACTCATCGCGGCATAAACCGTCGCCTCGGTGGGGCCGTAGGCGTTGATCATCACCCGCCCCGGCGCCCACCGGTCCACCACCTCTGCTGGGCAGGCCTCACCGGCCACCATCAATGCCGTCGACTCCAACCCCTCGGGTGAGAGCACACCCACCGCCGACGGGGTTTGGTTTAAGACGCCGACTCCTTCGGCGATCAGCAACGCCTGCAAGTGTTCTGGCGAGCGAACGACCTCGTCGGGCACCACCACCAGCCGCCCGCCATGCAGCAGCGCACCGAAGATCTCCCAGACCGACACGTCGAAGACCGAAGAATGCCACTGCGACCACACCCCGGCACGCGGCAAGCCGGCAGGCAGCGACTCCAGCAGCTGGGTGACGTTGCGGTGCGCCACAGCCACGCCTTTGGGGACACCGGTAGTGCCCGACGTGTAGATGAGGTAGGCGATGTCCTCAGGCGCCGGCGCCGGGCCCGCTAACGCGATGGCGGGATGGGCGTCGGCAGCCGGGTCATGGACGTCGATGACCGCGACGTCGTGCCCGTCGAGCCTCGGGCGCAGGGCGGTAGTGGTCAACGCGGCAATCGGGGCGGCATCGGCGAGCATGAAGCCGATGCGGGCATCCGGATGTGCCGGATCGATCGGTAAGTACGCCGCCCCGGTCTTGAGTACCGCCAGCATCGACACGATCGCCTCTGCCGAGCGCGAAAACAGAAGTGCTACGCACTCACCCGGTCGCGCGCCGTGGTCAATCAACAAGTGCGCCAACCGGTTCGACGCCTCATCCAGCTCGCGGTAGGTCCACGAAGCCCCACTGCATGTCAGCGCCACCGCATCGGGGGTGCGAGCCACCTGGGCGGCGAACACCGCGGAAACCGACAACGGTGTAGTCGCCGGCTGGGTCAACACCGCCCGGTTACCCCAGGCGTTCAGCTCGGCCTGCTCAGCGATATCAACTAAATCCAACGATGACAGCAGTCGGGCTGGGTCAGTGGTGAGGGCCACCAAGACCTGCTCCAACCGCGCCGCGAGCTCGGAGACTTCGAAATTCGAAAACGGCAGCGCTGCGCCGACGGTGCTGACGAAAAGCTGGTCACCGGCGCCAGAGAAGATCAGGCCAAACCCGCCGACGATGCCGGGGTTGCTATACGACGCTGACGCCGCGGCAGCACCGAAGGACACAGTCGACGTGGAGGGGAGGAAATTAACACTCACCCTATCGGCTAGCTGCCCTGGCCCGCGAAGCTGAGTTCTGCGTTCAAGGGCATGCACGGGAAACCGCTGATGCTCCAGTGCTTCTCGTATTCGCGCGTCAACATACTGGCAAAAATCGGTAACCGCAGTTTCCGGCGCGACCCTCAACACCAGCGGCACAATGCCGGCAACCATTCCGGGAAGCGTCTTTGACTCCGGACGGACTCGCCTGGTTACCGGGAAGTCGAGCACTACCTCTGAGCCCTCGGCGCACCATCCACGCACTAAAAGGGCGCATGCCGCGGTGATGACGGACGATCGTGGCACGTTCCATGCTTCGGCTGATTCTTCAACGCGGCGAACGATCGCAGGGTCCAATTCAACCGGTGCCGACAGCTGATTCGGATCGCGGTCGGTGGGGGCTTTTGACAACCGATTCTGCGGTTCGGTCTCCGCCTGTAAGTTTTTAGACCAATAGGCTTGATCTTCCAGGTAATCATTGGAGGCTTCGTACTCCAACTCGAGGTCGACCAAGTCCTTCAACGAACCGAAAAAGGCAGGAGGAATCGGTGTGCCTGAAACAATTGCGGAGTACAGGCCTGCAATGCGATGGCCGACGAGTAGAATTCCGGTCCCGTCAATAACTATATGGTGGCCCCAGGCGAACAAATAGAATTCATCTGTCCCGGTTCGAAATAACGCGAACCTGAACAGTGGGCCGGTGAAGGGCATCGGCGTGCGCTGGATCGACGACGCTATTCCATGAGCTTGCTCCACCGGATTAGGCTCGGAGCTCACGTCATAGAACGGCAGCTCGATGTCCGGATAATCGATCGGTTTTTGATAAACCTGGCCGTCGACCTCGAAGATGCTGGCCCTGGCCGGTTCCGCCTCTTGTATCGCTCGGCGGATCGCCCACTCAAGGGCATCACGATCTACCGTTCCCTCGATTTTCAGGAAAAGGCCGAGCTGCCATTCCGCGCCGGTGTTGCCCGTTTCCTGCGCGAGCCATATGTCTAGCTGGGCACGCGTTAGCGGAAGCGCGCGGTCATCAAGTTCCATCGGCGGTCTGCGCGTAGGCGGAAGTGCCCTGTCACCAGGTGCCATCAGACTTTCCGAACCCAGACGGTTTAGTTATCAGAAGCCCGGCCCCTCGCCAGCCGCTCGCGCAGACTCTTGGGCCGTATATCGGTCCAGTTTTGCTCGATGTAGTCGAGGCACGCAGCGCGGTCCGCTTCACCGAAAACCACCCGCCAGCCGGCCGGGACATCGGCGAAGGTCGGCCACAGACTGTGCTGCTCTTCGTCGTTGACCAACACGAAAAAGCTGCCATTCTCGTCGTCGAAGGGATTGACGCTCACTAGTTCCCCCTGTTCCCCCAGGCCTATCTAATTGACACCAGTGCAACGGTTCCGAACTATACGTGAGAACAACAAGCTCGGTCCGGGGTTTCGACAAACTCCCTGAACGGCGGCGGGTGCCTGGGTTCTCGCGGTGCGCTGCCGTTACCGTTACGTTGCAAAGGCGATGGTTTATCGTGCCCATTCCCAACGACCGAGGTCGGCCCTTAGAGGACGATGACGTTTCGAGTCGGTTGTGTCGCAAGCGAACACCGCGTCGCTGGATCACCTCGGTGAATCAGGGAGCAGGGGCCGGGAGAGCACCTAGAAGCGGGGACGACGCACTGGCCGTTGAGGCGGGAATGCCGACGTCGAATCGATGTAGGCCCTCCCGTCACCCTGCCAGACACACCTTTGAATATTGAGCCGCGAGCGTGCAAACGGCACACGCAATTCTTTCAAATCTGCTGTCGCGTAGTGCAGTCGCTGACACAAGCCGAACCAGGTGGATCAGGAATCGGGATGAGCGCGAGCATGAAAATCGACGTTCCGTTTGAGTCGGATCTGCGGTTCGTCGGTGAACGCTACCGAGCTCGAGCAACCGCTGCGCTCACCATGGCGCAATCGCGGAGGTCGGCACACTGGCAACGCCAGCCGGTCATGCGCCGCAGCGCGACGCTCAATAGCTGGCGACCGCGGTGGTTGAACGATCGCCTGGCTGGCCACGTGTTCTGAGTACGGCCGCGCTGCAACGTGACGTGCCCCCAGTCCGGGGGTTGCGGACGTCAGCCGACCAATGGGGTGTGCACTGGGTATCGGTACCCTGCGGTCACGTACGTCGCCTGCATTACGATCCCATATCACGCCCATATCGCGTTGCGAACGAGGCGATACGGAGGCCGTCGGCATGGTTTACTCATCAAGATCTAGCCGCGCTCCCAAGGGCGGCGCGGCTTGAGGTGACCGCCGTACGGCGTGCCTGCGACGCGCACACGGAATCGAGGTGCCGTCGTCTGGCGTGTCGCGGCCGACGTGTAGTTGCATGCTCGAGGGGCTCACATGGCGCCAGCTACGAAGACGGAGGGGATTCGCGATTTTCAGCGTTCTGAGGAGATTGTGGATTCCGTTGGTCATACTCGTGGTCATCGCCAGCGGAGGATTCACCGTGACACGGCTCCACAACGTTTTTGGCTCTGAGAAACGCCCCTCGTATGCAGACACCAAAACCAACGACAGCAAGCCTTTTAACCCGAAACACATGACGTACGAGGTCTTCGGACCGCCAGGGACGGTGGCAACCATCAGCTATTTCGACGTCAATGCTGACCCGCGGAGGGTGGATAACGCCCGCCTGCCGTGGTCGTTGGAGTTCGCGACCAGCGAGGCCACGGCCGTGGGAAGTGTCGTGGCGCAGGGCGACAGCAACAGCATCGGCTGCAGGATCGTGGTCGACGGTGAGGTCAAAGCCGAAAAGATATCGAACGAAGTCAACGCCTTTACCTCCTGTTTGCTAAAGAACGGATGATCGGCGAACACATGGCCAGTGAACACACAACGCCACCATTCGCAGCGCGAATGATTCATCGGTTCTCAGTGCCGGTCATCTTGGCGTGGTTGGCGATCGCCTTCATCCTGAGTGCCGCCGTCCCCTCACTGGAGCAGGTGGAGAAAGAACGTTCGGTATCGCTCGCTCCCAGTGATGCGCCGGCGTTCAAGGCATCGACGCGGATCGTTGAGGACTTCAAAGAATCTAATTCCGGCAATGTCGCGGTGGTCGTCTTGGAGGGTCAGCAACCCTTGGGCGACGAGGCCCACCGGTACTACAACGAGTTGATTCGCCAGCTGGAAGCGGATCCGAAGCATGTCACCCACATCCACAATTTCTGGGGGGATCCTCTTACCGCGGACGCCGCGGAAAGCGCTGATAACAAAGCTGCGTATGTCCAATTGGACCTCGCTGGCGAGCCGGGCCAGGCCTCCGGCAACGAAGCTGCCGAAGCTGTCCGGGACATCGTGGGGCGAACGCCCCCGCCACCGGGGATCAAGGTGTATGTCACTGGCCCGGCGGAGATTGCCGCTGACCTAGGCCACAGTGGTGACAGGACCGTCATCACAATCACAGTGTTAAGCCTCGCCGTGATCTGCACTATGTTGTTCCTGGTCTATCGTTCGATTATCACCGTAGTTCTTTTGTTGCTGATGGTCGGGATTGAATTGCAGGTTGCCCGAGGCGTCGTCGCGTTCATCGGCCATCATGCGCATATCGGTCTTACTACATTTGTCGTTAACCTCCTGACGTCCCTGGCTATCGCGGCTGGAACGGACTACGGGATATTCTTTTTCGGGCGATATCAAGAGGCGCGCCAGGCCGGCGAGGATCGGGTAACCGCTTACTACACCACTTACCGCGGGGTCGCCAAGGTTGTTTTGGCTTCCGGCCTGACGATCGCCGGAGCCCTTTTCTGCCTTCGTTTTACTCGGCTGAACGCTTTCTCAGCGCTTGGGATTCCGTGCGCGGTGGGTATGGTCATCGCGGTCGCAGTGGCGGTCACCCTGGTTCCAGCAGTTATCGCCTTGGGTGGCCGCTTCGGTCTGTTCGAGCCAAAGCGCGTAGTCATGGGTCATGGATGGCGGCGGATAGGCACGTCGATCGTCCGCTGGCCCGCGCCAATCCTGGCCGCGGCATTAGCGGTGGCGCTGATCGGCCTATTAGCGCTCCCGGGATACATACCCAGCTATAACGATCAAAAGTATATTCCGAAAGATATTCCCGGCAATCTGGGGTATACGGCCGCGGCGCGCCATTTTCCCGAGTCGCGAATGTTAATGCCGGAGATGCTGTTAATCGAGGCAGATCATGACCTGCGCAATTCGGCAGACATGCTGATACTGAACAAACTGGCGAAGGGCGTCTTCGCGGTTCCAGGCGTGGCCAATGTGCAGGCCATCACTCGCCCCACTGGAGATCCGATCCAACACACTTCGATACCGTTTATTCTCAGCATGGGGCAGGCCAGCCAGCTGCAAAATTTACCGTTCCAGAAAGAACGCATGAAAGATATGCTCAAGCAGGCTGACGAATTGTCGGCGACGATCAGCCTGATGCAGCGAATGTATAACTTGATGCAACAGCTCGCCGGTACCACTCATCGCATGGTCGGCGAAACACATGAGATGGCGGAAATCACCGATGAGTTGCGGGATCACGTTTCGGATTTCGAGGACATGTGGAGGCCCATTCGTAGCTATTTCTACTGGGAAAGGCATTGCTACGACATTCCCATCT
>NZ_DASRBZ010000506.1:0-3046 GCF_035653355.1 Mycobacterium sp.
CTCTCGTGCGAGACGTCGAACTCGGTGTAGCCGCGGTCGCCGGCCAGCCGGAAGGCGAGCACCGGGATCGCCGACCCGTCGGAGATCACCTCGAAGTGTTCGCCCGCATCCAGCTGCGCCGCCAGCCAGCGCGCCGTCTGCGACAGCGACTGCATCACCTGGGTGTAGCCTTCGCGGCCCAGCCGCAGGAAGTTGTAGTACTGCCCGACGACCTGGTTGCCGGGGCGGGAGAAGTTCAGCGTGAACGTCGGCATGTCGCCGCCGAGGTAGTTGACCCGAAAGACCAGGTCCTCGGGCAGGTGCTCGCGGCTGCGCCACACCACGAACCCGATGCCGGGATAGGTCAGGCCGTACTTGTGGCCGCTGACGTTGATCGATACCACCCGCGGCAGCCGGAAGTCCCACACCAGATTCGGGTGCAGGAACGGCACCACGAACCCGCCGCTGGCCGCGTCGACGTGCACGGGAACGTCCACACCGCCGCCGGCGGCCAGCCGGTCCAGCGCCGCGCAGATTTCGGCGACGGGTTCCAACTCCCCGGTGTAGGTGGTGCCCAGGATCGCCACCACGCCGATGGTGTTCTCATCGACGGCCTCGACCACCTGTTCGGGGGTGATGACGTAGCGGCCCTCCTCCATCGGCAGATAGCGCGGTTCGACGTCGAAGTAGCGGCAGAACTTCTCCCAGACCACCTGCACGTTGGAGCCCATGACCAGGTTGGGGGTGCGGGTCTTCCAGTCCTTACCGACCTTCTGGCGCCACCGCCACTTCAGCGCCAGCCCGCCCAGCATCACCGCCTCGGACGACCCGATGGTCGACACCCCGGTGGCGCTGTGCGGATCGTCGTCACGCAGCCCCTCGGCGTGAAACAAGTCGGCCACCATGCATACGCAGCGCTGCTCGATGGCCGCGGTCGCCGGGTATTCGTCCTTGTCGATCATGTTCTTGTCGAACGCCTCGGCCATCAACGTCTCGGCCTCGGGATCCATCCACGTGGTGACGAACGTGGCCAGGTTCAGCCGCGAACTGCCGTCGAGCATCAGCTCGTCGTGGATGAACCGGTAGGCGGCCTCCGGGTCCATCGACTCGTCGGGCAGCCGCAGCGCCGGCACCGGCGCGGTGAACAAACGGCCCGTGTAGGCGGGGGCGATGGCGTGCGACGGGACGGACGGATGATGCGGCACGACGGATCCTTTCTCGGCCCCTACAGGCTTGCCAGGGCGCTTCGGATGTGCGGGATGATGCGCGACGCCGACGTGGGCGCGCTCCTTGGGCCGGGGTCGGCGGCCGACAGGTTCGCCGCGCGGGCATGCACGAACGCCGCGGCTGCGGCGGCCTCGCCTGGGGGAAGTCCCGCGGCCAGCAGCGCGCCGATCATGCCCGACAGGACGTCGCCCGATCCCGCAGTGGCGGCCCAGGATTGTCCGGCGGGGTTCAGGTAGACCGCTCCGCCCGGTTCGGCGATGACGGTGACGTTGCCCTTGAGCAGCACGGTGGCGCCGAACGCGTCGGCGAGCTTGCGGGTGGCGCCGATGCGGTCCTCGCCCGGTGGCGCACCCGCCAAGCGGGCGAATTCGCCGGCGTGCGGCGTGAGCACGGTGGGGGCGTCGCGGCCCGCAAGGAGATCTGGGTGAGCCGCCAGCAGCGTCAGCCCGTCGGCGTCGACGAGCACCGGCAGGTCGGTGTCCAACGCGAACCACAGCGCCGCGGCGCCGGTTTCCTCGGTTCCCAGTCCCGGCCCGACGACCCAGGACTGCACCCGCCCGGCCGCAGCGGGGGTGGGCGAGGCGATCACTTCAGGCCAGTGCGCGAGCACCTCGCGATGCGCGCTGCCCGCGTAGCGAACCATGCCCGAGGTGGCGGCGACCGCGGCGCCGGTGCACAGCACGGCCGCGCCGGGATACGTCGACGAGCCCGCCAGGATGCCCGTCACTCCCTGGCTGTACTTGTCGTCGTGGGGGCCCGGCAGCGGCCAGCGCACCGTGACGTCGGCGGACTCGAAGCCCAGCACATCGCTGTCGGGCAGGTCCAGTCCGATGTCGACCAGCCGGACGCGGCCGCAGTCGGCGAGCGCGTGCACGGGTTTGAGCCCACCGAACGTGACGGTCAGGGCGGCGTGCACGGCTGGGCCGGTGATGGCGCCGGTGTGCGCGTCGACGCCGCTGGGGATGTCGACGGCGACAACAGGGATTCCGAGAGCGTCGACAGCGGCGAACACATCCGCGGCCGCCGGACGCAACGCGCCCTTGCCGGAGATGCCCACTACACCGTCGATCACCAGATCGGTTGTCGCCGCGACACTGTCGACGATGTGACCGCCCGCTTTCGTGAACGCCGCGAGCCCCTTGCGGTGAGTGCGCCCCGGACTGAGCAGCACCGCGTCGGCGGCGGCTCCGCGGCGGCGCAGAAAGGTCGCCGCCCACAGCGCGTCACCGCCGTTGTCGCCGGAGCCGACTACCGCGCACACCCGACGGCCGGCAATCCCGCCGGTGCGGCTGGTCAGCTCCCGGGCGATCGCGGTGGCCAGCCCGAACGCCGCGCGCCGCATCAGGGCACCGTCGGGCAGGCTGGCCAATAGCGGCGCCTCGGCCTCGCGGATCGTCTCGACGGAGTAGTAGTGCCGCATCACAGTCAGGATTCCATGCCGTGCCGCGAACCGCGGCCGGCTTGCGTGTTCGGCTCGGCGGCGTACAGTCGCGTTCAGGTCAGTTAAATAAGCTAAGCATCATGCGTAAGGAGCGGACATGCCACGAACGGACAACGACACCTGGGATCTCGCCACCAGCGTGGGCGCCACGGCCACCGGAGTCGCGGTCGGCCGCGCCTTGGCCAGCCGCGGCCCCAACGCGTTGATCGACGACCCGTTCGCCGAGCCGTTGGTGCGCGCGGTCGGAGTGGATTTCTTCACCCGGCTCGCCAGCGGCGAACTGGATCCGACGGAAGTCGACGACGACGGCGAGTGGGGAATGCAGCGGATGAGCCAGATGATGGCCGTCCGCACCCGATTCTTCGACGACTTCTTCATCGACGCCGCCGCAAGCGGTAT
>NZ_DASRBZ010000507.1:0-4485 GCF_035653355.1 Mycobacterium sp.
GATCGGGCGGATCATCACCCGTGTGGAAGAGGCCCAACACGACCGGGCACCGATTCAGACTGTGGGAGAAAACTTTTCCCGCCGCTTCGTGCCGACGTCGTTCATTGTCTCCGCGCTCACCTTGGCGATCACCCGAGACGTCCGGCGCGCGATGACGATGCTGCTGGTGGCGTGCCCGTGCGCGGTGGGTCTGGCCACCCCGACCGCGATCAGCGCCGCGATCGGCAACGGGGCCCGGCGCGGCATCTTGATCAAAGGCGGCTCGCACCTCGAAGAGGCCGGACGGGTGGACGCCATTGTGTTCGACAAGACCGGGACACTGACGGTGGGACGCCCCGTGGTGACGAATATCGTTGCCATGCATGATTCTTGGGAGCCCGAGCAGGTGCTGGCCTACGCGGCCAGCTCGGAGATTCATTCCCGTCATCCGCTGGCCGAAGCGGTCATCCGCTCGACCGAAGAACGCCATATCAGCATTCCGCCCCATGAGGAATGCGAGGTGCTGGTCGGCCTCGGCATGCGGACCTGGGCCGACGGCCGCACCTTGCTGCTGGGCAGCCCGTCGCTGCTGCAGTCCGAAAACGTGGTGGTGTCAAAGGAAGCCGCGGACTGGGTGCACAGGCTGCGACGCCAGGCCGAGACCCCGCTGCTGCTCGCCGTGGACGGCACATTGGTGGGACTGATCAGCCTACGCGACGAAATCCGCCCCGAAGCAACCGATGTGCTGAAGAAATTGCGCGGCAACGGCATTCGCCGCATTGTCATGCTCACCGGCGATCACCCCGAGATCGCCGAAGTGGTGGCACGCGAGCTGGGCATCGACGAGTGGCGCGCCGAGGTGCTGCCGGAGGACAAACTCGAAGTGGTGCGCCAGCTGCAAAGCGAGGGGCACGTGGTCGGGATGGTCGGCGACGGCATCAACGACGCCCCGGCGCTGGCGGCTGCCGATATCGGAATTGCCATGGGACTGGCCGGGACTGACGTCGCCGTGGAGACCGCCGATGTCGCGCTGGCCAACGACGACTTGCAGCGTCTGCTCGACGTGCGGGATCTGGGCGCGCGGGCAGTGGAGGTGATCCGCCAGAACTACGGCATGTCGATCGCGGTCAATGCCGCCGGGCTGATGATCGGCGCCGGCGGCGCGTTGTCACCGGTGCTGGCCGCGATCCTGCACAACGCGTCGTCGGTGGCGGTGGTGGCCAACAGCTCCCGACTAATCCGCTACCGCCTCGACTGACCGGCTCTCAGTAGCCGCCTCCAGCGAGGCGAATATCGTGACCTGCTCACCGAAACCGGTAGCCTGCAGCGGTCGCAATACGGCGCGGTGAGCGGCCACCACCGAAAAATCCAGCCCGCGCTCCCGGCAGCGCCGCTGGCCGCGCACCAGTGCGGTCACCCCGGCAACCGACAGAAAATCGATCGCCGTCGCATCGACGACGACCCGACCCGAATCAGGGATGGCGCCGCACGTTTCCCGTAGAGCGCACTCCAGTTGAGCGACGTTGCACAGGTCGACATCGCCACGCAGGTGCAAGACGACCAGATCGTTAACTGTTGTGCGTTCGACATGCAACGCTGACACACGCCCCTCCGCTTGTCAGTGGTTCGAGAAACCGACGTCAGGGGCACCACGGTCGCGAAAGGCTAGAGCAGCCGCAAAAGCGTAATTCGGCGATCTAGTACACCGAACGTCGCGGGCTATGGTCTAACCGCGTGCTCACCGTATCATTGTTAGGCCGCTGCACCTGATGAGAACACGTAGCCTGGGCCAATGGAAGAGGACTTGCACTCGTTGTCCCGAGAGCTGGCCGAGGTGGGCCGGCTCGTCGACGACGACGATGTGACCAGCGTGGTCGACCGGATGGTCAGGCGCGCTGTGCGCACCATCCCCGCCTGTGAACACGCCACGGTGACTGTGGAGGTCGCCCCGGGAAAACTGGAAACGGTGGCTGGCGGTGAGATCACCGCGCTTGCGCACAGTGCAGACGAACCTCGCCCCTGGCCAGGCCCGATTCTGGATGCCGTGCGCTACCGCGAGCCGCGCCGGGTCGAGGACGCCGAGACCGAACAGCGCTGGCCGGGGTTCCCGGAGCGGATGCGGCAAGCCGGGTTTCACAGTTGCCTGGCGTTGCCGCTGCCGGCGTACCGCCGGCCGTCGGTGGGATGCACGCTGTTCTCGAGCCGCCCCAACCAATTCACCGAGCATGTGATGGACCTGGTGATGCTGTTCGCGTTGCACGCCGGTACCACATTCGACAACGCCGCCCTGTACAACGATTCACGACAGCTCGTCGACCACTTGCACTCGGCGTTGGCAACGCGGGATCTGATCGGCCAGGCCAAAGGGCTGCTGATGCGCCACTACTCGTGTGACCCGGATGCTGCGTTCAATATGTTGCGACGCGTTTCCCAGCATCGCAACATCAAGATTCGGCATCTGGCCGCCGAGCTAGTCGAGGCGCACCAGCAGGGCAGGCTTGAACCGTTGTTGCACACCTGGTTCGAGGAGCATCCCGACGTCGCAGCGGCGACCTAGCGTCGGTCAGCAGCCGCAGTCGTCGCCGTGCCAAGAGCGCACGCCCTGCCACACCGCGACAGCGGCGATGGCCAGGCCGACCGCGGGGTCGAACCACCAACCGCCGGACCAGCTGGCCGTGACCACCAGGCCAACCAGCACCGCGGCCGCCTGCGCACCGCACAAGTGGTTTTGGATTCCTTCACCGGTGGTGGCCGCCGAGCCCAGCAGGGCGCCGAGTCTTTGTTTGGCCCGGCCCAGCGTCGGCATCAGCACCAACGCCGCGGCCGTCAACGCAATGCCGATCACCGATCGCTCGGCGTGATGCCCACCCAGGAGGTCGCGAACTGATTCCGCGGCGATGTAGGGGGCGGTCAGCCAAAACGACAGCGCGACCCCGCGTTGGGCGCGTCGTTCCGCAGTCTCCGACAGCGTCCGCGCCCCAGTGAACCGCCACAACACCATCGCGCTCGCCAAGGCCTCCGGCGCGCTGCCCAGCGCCCATCCGGTCAACGCGATCGACCCGACGGCAAGCCCTTGCCACAGCCCCACCGCACCCTCGGCCAGCATCGCGGCCAGGCTTATCCAGGCCAGCCGCTTGGCCCACCGTGCGGCCCGGTGCCAGGCCGCGTCCCGGGTCGGCGTCGGGGTGGCGAGTTGGGTGGGCCGAGGCGTGGTCACCAAGCGATGGTAAATGCATACCCTGGGGTCTCTCGACCGGCGCGCGAGGAGCAGCAGTTCTGCGGGAAGTGTGAAGTCCCAATCCGTGCTACTGACCCAGCGACAGCAGTTAATGGCTCGTTACGCTGACTGGCATGGCGCGCACCGAAAACGACACCTGGGACTTGGCAACGAGCGTGGGGGCCACCGCCACCATGGTGGCCGCGGGCAGGGCCCGCGCCAGCAAAGCCGGGCTCATCAATGATCCGTTCGCCGAACCACTGGTACGGGCCGTCGGCATCGACTTCTTCACTCGCTGGGCCGCCGGCGAGCTCGAGGCTGCCGAGGTCGATATTCCGGACCACCCGTGGGGCATGCAGCCCATGACTGACCTACTGGCGGTGCGCACGCGGTTTATCGACGCCTTCTGCGCCGATGCGACGACTGCGGGCGTCCGGCAGGCGGTGATACTCGCCTCGGGCCTCGACGCCCGCTCCTATCGGATGTCATGGCCGGCCGACATGACGGTGTTCGAGATCGATCAGCCGCAAGTCCTTGAATTCAAGACCGCGACGCTGACGGCGTCCGGCGCCGAGCCGACCGCGAACCTGCGGTCCGTGCCGATCGATCTACGACACGACTGGCCGTCGGCCCTGCAGCAAGCCGGGTTCGACCCCGAGCGATCCACCGCCTGGATCGCCGAGGGCTTGCTCGCATTCCTGCCGCCGGAAGCCCAAGACCGCCTGCTGGACAACATCACCGCGTTGAGCGCTGACGGCAGTCGGCTGGTCGCGGAGATCTTCTTGAACTCACCGGAGTCGCTGGAGGTCATGCACGCCGCGGCGCAGAAATGGTACGAGCACGGCCTGGACACCCACATCGACGATCTCTGGTATTCGGGTGAGCGTCATGACGTCGCCAACTACCTGGACCAGCACGG
This sequence comes from Mycobacterium sp., assembly GCF_035653355.1. Taxonomy (GTDB): domain Bacteria; phylum Actinomycetota; class Actinomycetes; order Mycobacteriales; family Mycobacteriaceae; genus Mycobacterium. The sequence continues at coordinate 4,116 of NZ_DASRBZ010000507.1, forward strand.
CTGGCGCACCATCCGCACTCCGTCCAGCCAACTGTTGGCCGACAACGGGTTACCGGTGCCTCCACGCATCAATCCTGAGACCGAAAACTACTATTGCACCGCGGTGCGGGGCACGGACTGATGCCAAACAGCAACGACCGCAAGCCTCTTGACGGGCTTCGGGTACTCGACTTCACCCAGAACGTGGCCGGCCCGCTGGCGGGACAGGTGCTGGCCGACTTGGGTGCTGAAGTGATCAAGGTCGAGGCGCCCGGCGGTGACGCCGCTCGCCAGATCACCTCTGTTCTGCCTGGGCGACCACCGTTACCCACGTACTTCCTGCCCAATAACCGGGGCAAGAAGTCGGTGACCGCTGACCTGACCTCCGAGG
>NZ_DASRBZ010000508.1:0-2907 GCF_035653355.1 Mycobacterium sp.
AAGGCGGGGCTCATCGCGCCGCGGTTCACCATGCGCCAGCAAACGAGCACGTTGATGCCTATCGATTTTTCGACGCTGCCCTCCCGCTACCCGTACACGCTGATGATTTCGCAGGCCACCACCGAGAAGCTGCTCGTCGAACGGCTCACCGAGCTCGGCGGTGAAGTGGTCCGGCCCAAGATGCTCGCCCACCTTGCCCAGGACCGCGACGGCGTCACGGCCACCTTTGACGACGGCGCGGAAATCCGGGCACGGTACGTCGCCGGGACCGACGGCATGCACAGCACGGTTCGCGAACTTGCCGGGATCGGCTTCGCCGGCGGCGAGTATCCCGAATCTTTTGCGCTGGCCGACGCCCGGCTGTCCGGCGCGGCGCCCGACGACGAGGTCATCCTGTTCTACGCCGTCAGCGGTCTCACTGTCCTGGCGCCACTCCCCGGCGGCATTCACCGGATCGTCGCGCCGACCTTCGACGCACCAGAGGAACCGTCGGCGGAGTTCGTCCAGTCGTTGTTGGACAACCGCGGCTTCGGCCCCGGCCGCACCCAGGTGCGAGAGGTGCTGTGGGGATCGCGGTTCCGGATCCACCACCGCGTCGCCGACACCTACCGGACCGGTCGATTGCTGCTGGCCGGCGACGCTGCCCACGTGCACAGTCCAGCCGGCGGGCAGGGCATGAACTTGGGCATCCAGGACGCGGTGGACTTGGCTGACGCGCTCGGCGAGGTGCTGGACGGCGGCTCCGACACAGCGCTCGACGCCTACAGCGCGGCTCGCCGGCCGATAGCGCGCCAGGTGCTCGCCACCACCGGGCGGTTGACCCGACTGGCGACCCTGCCCAAAGTGGCGCGTCCCGTCCGCAACGCAGCGATGCGGCTGGCCGCCCAGGTGCCAGCAGTGCGCAGCGGGCTGGCCTGGCGGCTCTCAGGTCTGGTCTACCGCTGAGCGCCGGCAGCGCAGCGTGCAGCATCCCACAGCCAAGCCGGTTCATCAGGCAAGATAGGCGCATGGACACTGGTGCAACCACACCCCGGGTTTTGGTTGTCGACGACGACTCGGATGTGTTGGCCTCGCTGGAACGCGGACTGCGACTGTCCGGATTCGAGGTGTCCACCGCGGCCGACGGGGCCGAGGCGTTGCGCAGCGCTACCGAAACCCGGCCCGACGCGATCGTGCTGGACATCAACATGCCGGTGCTGGACGGCGTCAGCGTGGTCACCGCGCTGCGGGCCATGGACAATGACGTTCCGGTCTGCGTGCTCAGTGCGCGCAGCTCGGTCGACGACCGGGTGGCCGGGCTGGAAGCTGGCGCCGACGACTACCTGGTCAAACCGTTCGTGCTGGCCGAGCTCGTCGCGCGGGTGCGCGCGCTGCTGCGCCGCCGCGGCTCCACCGCGACGTCGTCGTCGGAAACCATCACGGTGGGCCCGCTGGAGGTCGACATCCCGGGCCGGCGCGCCCGGGTCAACGGGATCGACGTCGACTTGACCAAGCGCGAGTTCGACCTGCTGGCCGTGCTGGCCGAGCACAAGACCGCGGTTCTGTCGCGCGCCCAGCTGCTGGAACTGGTGTGGGGCTACGACTTCGCCGCCGACACCAACGTCGTCGATGTGTTCATCGGATACCTGCGGCGCAAGCTGGAGGCCGGCGGCGCACCACGGCTGCTGCATACTGTTCGAGGGGTGGGGTTCGTGCTGCGCATGCAGTGACCCCGAAAAGACGATGCACCTATGAACCTTCTCTCCCGAATCTTGACCCGTACGCCATCACTGCGCGCACGGGTTGTGGTCGCGACGGCGATCGGCGCGGCGATCCCAGTGCTCATCGTCGGAACCATCGTCTGGGTCGGGATCACCAACGACCGGTTGTACTGGTTGGACCGCCGCCTTGACGAGGCGGCCGGCTTCGCCGTGCCGTTCCTGCCCCGCGGCCTGGACGAGATCCCGCGCTCCCCTAACGACCAGAACACCGTCATCACCGTCCGCCGCGGCAATCAGGTGACGTCCAATTCCACCGTCACGCTGCCCAAGCTGAACCACGACTACGCCGACACCGACATCAACGGCAAGCGCTACCGCGTGCGTACCGTGGAAATCCCGGCGCCGCAGCCGATGTCGGTCGAAGTCGGCGCCACCTACGACGAGACCATCGCCGAAACCAACAACCTGCACCGGCGGGTAATTCTGATCTGCGCCTTCGCTATTGCCGCGGCGGCAGTGTTCGCCTGGCTGCTGGCGACTTTCGCGGTGCGTCCGTTCAAACGGCTGGCCCAGCAGACCCGGTCGATCGACGCCGGGGACCAGGCGCCGCAGGTGCAGGTGCGCGGCGCCAGCGAGGCCGTCGAGATCGCGGAAGCCATGCGGGGCATGCTGCAGCGCATCTGGGACGAACAGAACCGCACCAAGGAGGCGCTGGCGTCGGCTCGCGACTTCGCCTCGGTGTCGGCCCACGAGCTGCGCACGCCGCTGACCGCGATGCGCACCAACCTGGAAGTGCTGGCCACCCTCGATCTGCCCGACGACCAACGCAAAGAAGTCCTCAACGACGTGATCCGCACCCAGTCACGCATCGAGGCCACGCTGAGCGCGCTCGAGCGGCTGGCCCAGGGTGAGCTCTCCACGCGGGAAGACCACGTACCGGTCGACATCACCGAGCTGCTGGACCGTGCCGCGCACGATGCCATGCGGGTCTACCCCAATCTCGACGTATCGCTGGTTCCCTCGCCCACCTGCATCATCGTGGGGCTACCGGCGGGATTGCGGCTGGCCGTCGACAACGCGATCGCCAACGCGGTCAAACACGGCGGCGCCACCCGGGTTCAGCTGTCGGCGGTCAGTTCACGGGCCGGCGTGGAGATCGCGATCGATGACAACGGCACCGGTGTGCCCGAGGAAGAGCGACACGTGG
>NZ_DASRBZ010000509.1:0-2320 GCF_035653355.1 Mycobacterium sp.
GGTGGTCTGCGCATCCTCGATGACGTGGGAGTCAAGATCCACAAGCTAAAGCACCTCAAGCTGCACGCCAAAATGATCCTGGCTGACGGGGTTCGGGGCATCGTCGGGTCGATAAACCTCGCGCCGGGTAGCTTCGACAGCCGCCGGGAACTCGCCATCGAGGTGCGAGACGAACATGTCACCGAACGCCTGCACAAAGTGGCGCAACACGACTGGGAGAACTCGCGTCCACTGGATCTGAGCGACACAGGGTTGCTGGCTGACCTCGAAGAACGCTACGCCGACAGCGTCGAGAAGCTAGCGTTGCAGGAACACCACCACAAGCACAAACCCCAGGGCTAGCGCGCAGTCAGCCGGCTGCACTGTCCAATCCGTTGGCGGCGGCTACCGCCGCGTGGGCCCACTCGCTTCGACCCACGGCCGGCGCGATCTGGTTTCGGCGGATGCCCTCGACGGCAATGGGACCGGCCACCGCCGGCGGCACCCGGAAGGCGAAGCTGGGGCCCTCGGTGGCGACGGCCAGCAGAGCGTCGCTACTGGTGAACCCGTTGGCGCGCATGGCTTCTTCAGCCCAACCGAATGGTGTCATGCCGGAGAAATTGTTGACGTAGACGACCCAGAGATGAACGTTGCGGTCGGAGTAGAGCTTGGCGAGCGCATTTTCCACCGCGGTGCGGCCCGGTGCACCCAATACTCCTGCTTGGTCGGTGAGATAGGGGGTCAGCTTGATCGACGCCGCGGCCTGGGCCGGGCCGCTGTTGCCCGGCGGTGCACCAGCCGGTGGGGGGCTGTTTGCTGCGGTGGGTGCCGATTGGGACGCACTTGGAGTCCCGTGGTTTTCGGGCCTGCTGAGCAGACGTACCCCGACGATTGCGCCAACCGCGATCAGCACGACCGCAGCCACTGCGCCTACCAGCGCCGCCGGGCGCAGTACCCGGCGCGTTTTGGCAGGTGCGGCGACAGTCTGCTGCGACGCGGAAACCGTGGCACCGGGAGCGAGCACGGTTGCAGCGAGTTGTGTTGCGTCGCTGGTTGTTTGTCCGGTGAGAGCAGCGGCGAAATCCGAACAGCTCGGGTAGCGATCGTCGCGGTTCTTGGCGAGCGCCTTGGCGATCACGTCGTTGAGTTCTGCCAATTCCGGCCGTCGATCGCCGATTGGCGGGGGTGGCGCGGACAGATGCTGGGTGATCACCACCGCGGGGTTGGAGTGCTGATACGGCTCCGACCCGGTCAGAAGGTGAAACGCCGTGCAGCCGAGCGCGTATTGGTCGGCTCGCCCGTCGAGGTCAGAGCCGGTGAGTTGCTCGGGCGCGCAGTAGGCGGGTGTGCCGACCATCATGTTGGTTGCGGTCAGACCGCTGATATCGCCGACCTGTCGGGCGATCCCGAAGTCGGCGAGCAGGATCCGTCGCTTTCGTGTGGTCGGCTCGCCGAGCAGGATGTTGGACGGTTTGACGTCTCGATGCAGCAGTCCGCGGGAATGCGCGTAATCGAGGGCGTCAGCAACGGCGGTGACGATCTCGAACGCCTCCGGTGACGGCATCCCGGACGGATACTGATTACGCAACAGCTCCGCAGCGTCGGTGCCCTCGACGTAGTCCATCGAGATCCACAGCTGTCCCTCGAATTCGCCGCGGTCGTGGATGCCCACGATGTTCGGGTGCCACAGCTCCGCCGCCAGGTCCGCTTCCCGGTGAAATCGTTCTCTATATTCCGTGTCCGCTGTGAGGTCGGCGGGCAAGACTTTGAGCGCGTCACGGCGCGGCAGCCTCGGATGCTGCGCCAGATACACCTGGCCCATCCCGCCGGAGCCCAGTAGCCGCACGATGGTGTATCCGGCGAACACGTCGCCTTCTTGGAGGCGATCGCTTAGCGGCATGGGAGCATGCTACAAAGCCGCACCGGTTTGGTGGCGGCGATTGTGCTGGTCGAATTCGTTCACCGGCGGCTTGCGTCCCCACACGGTTTGGTTCAGCTGGGTCCGGTAAATGAAGGTCGGGTCTTCGTACGCGCGCCGCATCTGCGCCACCTCCCACTCGGTCAGCGTGCCGTTGGCGATGGCGGCCGCATCGATGCGCTGCCAAGTTTTGATCCACATATCCGAAAACGGGTCACCACCGTGGACCACGCGCGCGACGCCCTCATTGCCCATCTCGGTAAGCCCAAGGGCCTCTAGGTAGCGCGGTAACGCCTTGCCGAACCGGAAATCGGCGATGTTCGCCGTTGACGCGAAGTCGACCAGTTTGCGGTAGCACGAGTCGAACAGTTCGGACAACGGGTGGACGGCATCAACCGCGCCGGCGACGTCGTTGTCGGGCTC
>NZ_DASRBZ010000510.1:0-18268 GCF_035653355.1 Mycobacterium sp.
CGTGGCGGTGACGTCGTGTTGGCATGGCACGGCGTCATCGAAGGTCAGGTACCGCTGATCGCCGACGCTCAACGCGTCGACCGGGTCGAAGCCGCCGTCGGCGCGGGCGCGCTCAACCGAGCGATGATGCACCTGGAGGAATCGCAGCCGGACGTGGACGACGGCGCTATCGGAAGCCTCCAGCAAGCACTCCGTCTGCTGGTACCAGCCGTCGGCGGAACCGGTGACGCTGGTGTCGGTGTCGACGCTCGGCGGCAGCCACCCCCGCGGTGCCAACACGCCGAACTGCCAACGGACCCGGTTCTTCGGCGATGACCGCCGATACGGATAAAGCAGGTAGCCCTCGTAGAGGATCGCGTCGGCGACTGCGCCGACCGTCTGGAACCCAGGCGGTTTATTCATCGCCTCGTCCGTAACGCATCGGGCTCACCGGGCACGCGGGTCACCTGCGGACCGGTACCGCCCCGTCAGGCTTGTTGGCCATGACAGTCACCCCGCTGCATGCAATCGTGCCCAAAAGCACGCGAACCAGACTGGCTCTCGCCTGTCCCTGGCTGCGGTACCCATTAATCGGAAGGTCAAACCACGACTTCCGAAGAAACCTGCTGAAGGCGTGGTACGCGAGGCGCGCAGGCCGTGCGGCGGGCAAGTCGTCTCCGCCCGCAGGGCACCGAGTTCTCCGGCAGCCCAACCGGTCTCAGCCGTGATCTATTCGAGAGTGAGCAGAGCACGATCCATCTCGCTGACCGACCCGCTCGACATTTTGCCGGCGACGGCGGCTAAAAACAGGCCGGCCAGATCACGCACCTTTATGTTGGTTTCTTGGGAACGCCAGACCAGGATGTCGAACGCGCGCTCGGCGGAGATGCCGTACGCGGCCATCAGCACGCCCTTGGCTTGCTCGATCTGTGCGCGGGAGGCGGTGACTGCGGAGATGGCGGAGTTGATGTTCGACTGCAGTGACTCGGTGACGTCGACGTAGAACCCCGTCGTGCCGATGACCGCGCCGGCGTCATTGCACAAGACATCACCCACGACGACCACCCAGTGGGTGCGCCCGGCGGTGTCGATGATGCGGTGACGGCTGCTGAACGGCTCTCCTGTCAGGACCCGGTCCAACACCGCAGCCACTCGTTCGCGGTCGGCGGGATGCTTATGCCGCAGCAATAATTCAGTGGTGGGCACCACGGTCCCCGGCTCGTAGCCGTGGATGCGTGCCACCGCATCCGACCACTCCCAGCGCTGCCCGTCGAGATAGAACCGGAAACGCCCGACCCGCTGTGGTTCGCCCGGGCCGACGACGAGATGGACAGCGCCGAATTGCTCGGATTCAAGGGCATCGAGCGCGGGCCTGATATCCGCCGCTGCATCAGCACTGCGGTCGGGTTCAGGGTCGAATTTCACGCCCATCTCCCACCCAGCCTTTCCGGGCAACACCCCAAGCGGCGGGTCTGCCCGCACTGAGCGGCAAGGCACAGAACCATCCGTGTGCGCCGGGCTACCCGTATTTCAGCAAACAGAAACCCACTACGCTGGCACTTCGGCGTTCCCCGCAATGCGTGAATGCAGTTCATTTCACTGCGCCACGTCGCGGCACCCTGGCGCTTGCGCCATTCAATACCCTGCCGCCTATACCGCGTATACGACGAAACCACATCTGAAGTGGGTAGATGGTGCTCGCCCCGGACGGGGTCGCTCAGCATCGGTCGACGCGGGCTGGTCGCCCGCGGCGTTTTCACGTGAGAGCGCGGGGTACTCGTCTGCCCAGGGCACCCCTGATCGGGGTCAACGACGTTCAAACCGGAGCGCAAGCCCGCATTGAAAGGTCCACCATCGTGGGGAAGTCAGCCTCGTTCTCGTCCGATATTGATCGGCAGCGGCAGCACAACATCGAGAAGGCGCAACAAGAAAGTAAGGAAGGACCCGCCTGCCAGGAGCCGCACGCGACTCCGATCGGCGACGCCATCGAAGCATTCCGGGAACGCCGGGACATCGCGTTCGGCATCCCGGCCCACCGGTCAGGCACTGGGCGCACCGACCCGCTCGCCGCACGCTGGATGGGACGACAGGTGTTCTGCGCTGACGTCGGCATGAACAAAGGCGTCGACAACCGACACCAGTCCTGGCAGGTTGAACCGACGGCCATGCAGCTGTTCGCCCAGGCGGTGGGAGCAGAGGAGACACTGTTCTCCTCCAACGGCAGCACGGAGAACGTTCACGTCGCAATGATGGCGGCGGTGCATCCGGGTGAGACGCTGGTGATGGCGCGCAACGGTCACAAATCCGCGTTCTCCGGTCTGGTCTTGTCGGGTGCCATGCCGGTTTACGTCGAACCCGATTACGACGAGCGCTGGCAGCTCGCCAATGGCGTCGACCCAGCCCGGCTCGGCCAGGCGCTCCAGCAGCATCCCGATGCTGTCGCGGCGATGGTTTTGACACCGACGTACTACGGGGTCAGCGCAGACGTGCGAAGGCTGGCCGAAGTTGCGCACGCCAACGACGTTCCGTTGATCACTGACGACGCTTGGGGCTTGGACTACAGCTTCTGCAGCCGTCTTCCGGCTTCGGCTTTGGAATCCGGTGCCGACTTGTGCATCGGCAGCGTACACAAGACGCTCAACGGCCTATTGCAGACGTCCGTACTTAGCAAGCAGGGCAATCGAATCGACTCCTCTCGGCTGTCGCTCGTTTTCGAGCTGGCGCAATCGACCAGCGCCTCGCCGCTGCTGTTGTCGTCCATCGACGCGGCTCGCCGCCAGTTCCAGGACCATGGCGAGCAGCTGCTCGGTGACGCGATCGACCTGGCGCAGCGGGTCAGGGCGGCCATCGCAAACATCCCGGGTCTACAGCTGATGGGAGACGACATCCTTTCCAGCCCCGGAGCTTTCGCACTGGACCCCACACATGTCACTGTCGATGTCATCGGGCTGGGGTTAACCGGCTATCAGGCCGACGACTGGCTGCGCCAACGGCATGGTATCCACGTGGAGCTCTCGGGCCATCGTCGGGTGATGGCACTGATCACCTACGCCGACACCGACGCCACCGCGCAACGGCTCATCGATGCCATGGCGGACATGGCCCATGAGCACGCCGGCGCTGTGCCACGCAAAATCACAGACGCTCCTGCGTATTCGGAGCTGCGCAGCGAAACCGTCATGCTGCCGCGAGACGCGTTCCTCGGAGCGACCGAAATGGTGCCGTGGAAACGAGCAGCCGGCCGCATCTCTGCCGAGATGATCTGTCCCTATCCGCCGGGCATTCCGGTCGCCGCCCCCGGGGAACTGCTCAACGAGGCAATCGTCGACTATCTCCAGCAGCAGGCAGCCCAGGGAGTGATGGTCGAAGGAGCGGCCGACGAGTCGCTGTCCGAATTCCGCGTGGTCGCCGACTGAATACCCCCGGCGGCACTCCTCGGGCCGCCGAACCGGTTGATGATTCACGGCTGCACCGCAGGCACACGACGCGCTTGACGGGTCATTCTTTCGAACCGCAGGATGCGACCGCACACCGCCCGCCACCGGCACCAACCAACTAGGTAGCCGCGAAAAAAATTTCTCGTTTGGAGAAGCGTTTGGGTGGGCACATTCTGCGGCATGAATGCACGCCCCCTCATCCGTTTCCTTGGTCCCGCGCTAGCAGTCACAGCCGGCGGCCTTGGCGCCTACGCGCTTTCTGCCTTGGCCGCTCCATCCGCATCCGCCCAGCCCTGCCCCGACACGGAGGTGGTGTTCGCCCGCGGCACCGGCGAGCCTCCCGGTGTCGGCCCCACCGGGCAGGCATTCGTCGACGCTCTGCACTCCCGGGTCGGCCCAAGGTCTTTCGATGTGTACCCGGTCAACTACCCCGCCAGCGACGACTGGGCCACGTCGGGCCTCGACGGTATCCGAGATGCAGGCGCTCATGTCGTTTCCACCGCGTCCAGCTGCCCCCAGACCAAGATGGTCTTGAGTGGTTATTCCCAAGGCGCGGCGGTGATGGGCTTCGTCACCTCGCCCGCGGTGCCCGACGGGGTGGACCCGGCGACCGTACCGAAGCCGCTGTCGCCCGACATTGCTAACCACGTCGCCGCCGTCGTGCTCTTCGGGATGCCGAATGTCCGCGCGATGAACTTCCTCGGCCAGCCGCCGGTCGTGATCGGTCCCGCATACCAGGCGAAGACCATCAAGGTGTGCGCTCCCGAGGACCCGGTCTGCTCCGACGGGATGAATTTCGCCGCGCACGATATGTACGCCGACGACGGAAGCATCATCGACAAGGGTGCTGACTTCGCCGCGAGCCGCCTTGGCGGAGGTTCCCCGGCACCGGCGCCGGCCCCTGTGCCGACCGGCGGATTCGGCGACTGACCTGCACCTGACCTAAACCGCGCACCCGACGCCACCAGCGGATTCGCTTGGTGCACAGTGCAGCTCGCCCCGCTGTCGTCCGATAGTCGTGCAGCCGCAACGCGAAGATCCCGATTCGGTAGCAAACCGCGTAGCCGGTTTAGTTTCTGATGCCCAACTATCCCCGTCATGCGGTGCCTGCGGACGTCAGCGGACGCGGGGCCGAGTTGAGCGCGACGGCCGTGCAGGGCTGCGCTCGTAGACATCGCGGAGCGCTTCACCTTCCAAACCAACAGCAACCGATCCTTCGTCCCTTACTAGGGATTCGCCTCGTGAGGGCCGACGGGTGGTGCCAGCCGGTCCGCGTTGGAAATCACTTGGATTTCGGTGTCTTGGTAGGGTCGCCCATCAGGGTGAAGCAGGTCGTGAAACCAGACCTGCGGGATGGCTGTGTACGCCTGGTCCCAGGAGTCCCACGGGAAGTAGGTTTGGGTCTTTCCCGCGACCAACCCCCAATTGATTGCAGCGACGTTGTGCCGCTTGGCAATCGGCAGGATTGCTTCCACGGTGCTGCCCAGAGTACGAGCCATGTACTCGGTACATAGGATTGGCCGCCCTAACGGGGAAAGTTCGGCAATGCGGGTCTCGAACACCGCGGGCTCACCGTAGCAATGGAAGCTGACCACGTCGGCGTTGCCGAGTTGGATGTCGGCGATGGTGCTGCGGCCCGCCGGATCTGCCCAGTCACCGTGCCACACGCCGCTGGTCAATGGCTGACATGGATCGACCGACCGTGCCCAGCGGAATACCTGGGGCAGAAGTTCCGCGACACAGTCCAGCTTGTCTTCCCGTTCGACCTGTCGATACCTGCGCGCAGGATTGTCTGGTTCGTTCCACAGGTCCCAACCCAGAACACGGTCGTCGCCGCGGAATTGGGTCAACACTCCGGTGACGTAGTCGTGGAGAACGCGGACGTATCTGCGGTCGCCGAGGCGTTCAGCGCCGGGACTTTGCACCCAACCTGAGTTGTGCACCCCTGGTGTGGGCGCGGGCTGGGGACCTTGCTGGGGGAACGGATTCCAACAGGAGTCGAACAGGACGAACAGCGGTTTGATGCCGTGGCGCGCCGCGATGGCCACGAACTGCTGAAGGCGCATCTGAAAGCCTCGGCGATCCTGGGCCCATAGCTGGTCGTGGAGAAAGACCCGCACAGTGTTGAGCCCGCACAATCGGGCCCAGCCAAGTTCTGTGTCGATGCGCCGGGGATCGTAGCTGTCGGCTTGAAACATCTCGAGCTGGTTGACCGCGTTTGACGTGATGTAGTTCGCGCCGACGAGCCAACCTTGTGCTTGATACCAGCGATGAGCACGGTCTGGCGACCAGCGGCTGGTTTTGTCCGCCGACGCGCGGGGTGGCTGGGCAGCGGCGCGCGGTGCCTGGGCCAGTACGGTGCCTGCGGCCAGCGCCAGCGGTAGCTGCAGAACAGTTCGACGGTTACACAAGTCGGCCATCATCCCCCCGGGTCGCTGCTGTTGACGGCATCGCTGCGCACGGATCGCCGGCCGTCCGGCCACCGCTCAACCTAGCAATTCAATTCTATTGGCAGCCAACGGGCTTTCCAGCGAGCGGTCCCTCGAGTATCCGACGCTGAAGCGTTTGGTTTGGCACCAGGCGCCATGGGTATCCGTCGACGATCTGCACACTTTCAGAGCCATACGGAGGCGCATGTGTTTGTCCACAACAAAGATCTTCAGTTCGAGGTCAGGGTCGACCGGCCTGATCCGCGTTTCGCTTCGCTGCTGATGGAGCAGTTCGGTGGCGCGAACGGTGAACTCACCGCTGCGTTGCAATATTTCACCCAGGCTTTCGTGCTGCGGGAGAAGAACCCCAAAATGTACGACCTGTTTATGGACATCGCGACCGAAGAGCTGAGTCACCTGGAAATGGTCGGGTCAACGATCACCATGCTGCTCGATGGGCTCAGCGACAATCTCAAGATCGCCAACCAGCGTTGTGACTGGATGCCGGCTGTTGCCAGTCCGGATGGACGGGAACAGGCGATCCATGCAGTCGCGGTGAATCCGATGTTTTTCGTGCTGAGCGGTGGTGGGCCTGATGTCAAGGATTCTGCGGGCAACAACTGGACGGGTGCCTTCATCGATGCCAACGGCGACCCGACCGTGGATCTGCGTAACAACTTGGCGGCCGAGTCTCGGGCCAAGATCGTCTATGAGTACCTCAAGCAGTTCACCGACGATCCGGGTGTGCAAGACACCCTGACATTCTTGATGACTCGCGAGGTCGCCCACTACCAGCAGTTCACCGCAGCGCTCAACGAACTACCGGTGAACTTCCCGCCCGGCACGCTGCCGGCGGATGACCGCTTCCAAAACGTTGCCTTCAACATGTCCGACGGCGGCGGTGAATCCATTCGCGGGCCGTGGAACCAGGGCCAGGGTCCGTGGCCGGAGGGCATGGAATGGCAGTACGTCGAGAAGCCCGAAGAACAGTGGCTGGGTACCAACCTTCGACAGAACAAGGGTGCCGAGCAAAACCCTGAGGGCTCACCCAATGTCGAGAGCGAAAAGCCGTTCACTCACGAACAGCGCGTGGCCACAACATAAACAACGAACCATGAAGGCCGGCGCCATAACTATCGGCGCCGGCCTCAATGCACTTCAGTGACTCTGCGGATCTGGTGGGTTGTCTTCGGCGCGGCCGGTGAAGGCGTCGCGCACATGGTCGACAATCGCGGCGCCCATGCCCATTGTCTTCAGCACCGTGGGGTTCGGCGGGGTGTCGGGATGCGGTCGCGTCGGCGCGATCTTCTTTGCCTGTTCGAGCTTTTGGCCGAGTTGCTCTAGCTGCTCGCGGCTAACCGCCGCTTGGAACTGTGGCCAGACGAGATCCTGCTCGTATGCAATGTGTTCGCGGCCGGCGTGCACGAATTGTTTCAGCGCGTCGTGGTACGCCGGCTCGCCGGGCTTGCCGTCTTCAAGTTGCTGCAGCAGCTTTTTACCCTGCTGTTCCTGCTCAATCGCTTTGTCGGCAAGCGCATCTCCATCCTCGAGCGCCTCTCGGACGGCTGGCCAGAAGAACTGTTGCTCGATGGCTTCATGTTGTGACTCGGAGATGATCAGGTTGTTCACCGTCGTCTCCAGACCACTGGCTTGCGCGCCCGAGCCCGACGGTGCGTCGTCGAGCGTCTCCAGCAGGCCCAGCACACTTTTGTGGTCCTGACGAAGAAACGTTATCGCATCCATACTCGCTGCCCTTTCGTGAACGATCAGTGGGGCATACCCGCGCATGGGACACTGAAACCGGCCCTGTCGACCTGCGGGACAGGTGCCGGCAGAACTGCCGCGACGCTTAGAGAATGGGCCTGCCTCCGGTTACCGCGACCCGAGCGCCGGAGATGTAGCTGGCGTCGTCGGAGGCGAGCAACACATAGATGGGCGCCAACTCTGCAGGTTGTCCGGCGCGCCCGAGCGGCACGTTCTCGCCGAACGACGTCACCTTCTCGGCGGGCATTGTCGATGGGATCAGCGGAGTCCATATCGGTCCTGGCGCGACACTGTTGACTCGGATACCTTTCTCGCCCAGCAGCTGCGCCAGGCTAGCCGAGAAATTGGCGATCGCCGCCTTGGTCGCCGCGTACGGCGCCAGGGTGGGATTGGGCGCGTCGGAATTCACCGATGAGCTGCCGATGATCGACGAGCCGGGGGACATGTGCGGTAACGCCGCCTTGGCGAGGTAGAAGTATGCACCGACGTTGAGCTTGAAGGTGTATTCCCATTCCTCGTCGCTGATCTCTTCGAGGCTCTGGTGAGTCATCTGGAAGGCCGCGTTGTTGACCAGCACGTCGATGCCGCCAAATTCTTGAGCGGCCCGGTCGATCACCGCGCGGCAGTGTGCCGGGTCGGATAGGTCACCGCGCGCCAGCACACACTTGCGGCCGGCCTCCTCGACATAGCGGGCAACGTCTTGGGCATCTTCGTCCTCGTTGAGGTACGCAATCAGCACATCGGCGCCTTCTCGGGCGAAGGCGATCGCAACGGCGCGGCCAATACCGCTATCGCCCCCGGTGATGACCGCTCTTTTACCTGTGAGCTTTCCCGAACCGCGATAACTCTTTTCGCCGCAATCGGGAACCGGCTCCATTTGCGACTGCACGCCGGGTACGTTTTGCTGCTGCTCGGGAAAACCCATCATCGATTCCCTTTCTGGAAGCCTGTTTGGTAAGCGCGGCAGCCGCGTCGACGGCTGTGGTGCTATCGGCCGACGGGGTTACCGGATGGGCGGCCCGGCGTTGGGAACGTCTGGATCGTCGTCGGCCGGTGGCTCTGGGTCGCGCCATTCCTCGGCCCGGCTGGAGCGATTGCCTTGCAGGGTTCCCCGCAGCTCATGCTTGAGCTGCTCGTCCTCGCGCGGGCTGTGCTTCGCGCTCTCGCGTCCCATTATGAAACTCCTTATTTCTCATGCATTTTCAAAACCGTATTGGGCCGGATGGTGTCAACGTCGCGGTTCCTTTAAAGGGTCGTGACCGATTGTCATCAGCCGGTGCCGCCAGTTTTCCTGTCCCGCAGTCGGCTCCAGGTCGGCGCCGCGTTCGGCGTGGATCTTGTCGACCACCTTTCGCATAATCCTTTCATCGTCCTCAGTGAGGTCGACTCGCCGCTTTTTCAGGATTTCCAGCACGCGCTGGCCGGTCTGGGTGCCGGCCTGGTCGGGCAGCTCTTCGGTCCGCTCGTCGGCCGAGCGTGTGCGCAGCCACTCAAGCAGTTCGCGAGAAGACATGTTGACCACCCGGTGGAACTCCTCCCACAATGCGTCGTCGACCTCGACATGCCGGGTCATCACGCTCACCTCCCGTCGACACATTGGCAGATCATCGCCGCCGGCAAGCTGGTCCTTCCTTCCCCGTCCGGCTACCCGGCAGATAGACGGGCTAATCCGGCCAACTGGCCGCGGCCCGATCGACGGGCGGACGCGACCCGACGCGACGGGATAAGGCAAAACTGCAGATAAAAGCCGATAAAAGACGCATTGCGATTTTGCCAGGTATGGTCTTCGCGGAATTAATCTCGGAAATCCATCCGGGTTATGTTTGAGCACGCTGCGGATCGGTTATGGGACTTTACGTGCGGTGATAGCTCGCCTATGGCTGTGCGCACCGCTCGAACAAAAGACTCGAGTCGCATCGAGAGGAGATAGCGTGAAGTTCACCAAGACCGCCGTTAAATCGGCAATCGGAGCTGCTGCGATAGCAACTGCCACAGTTTTCACTGCTGCAACGGCTTCTGCCGTCAATCCCACCGTGCAGAAGTTCGGCACGACTGAACAGCTGGTCGACGGGCCGCTGGTTACCGCGTACACCGTCAACAACCTGCAGCCGAGCAATGTCATGATTCCGGGCTACACTCCGGCCGGGCAGCTCTGGCAGGCCGACGTGACCGCGGTCGCCCAGAGCGGCACCGTCACGCCGCTCGTCGCGGACTTCAACGCCCGGGCTGCCAATGGCCAGAACTACCGGGTGATCATTCCGCCGCAGCCGGCGCCGAACGGCCTCCCGGATGCGCCGCTCCCACAGGGCCAGCAGGCCAACGGGAAGCTCTACTTCGACGTGACCGGCGCACAGCCTAACGGCGTCGTCTACAACGACGGCGTCGAAGATGTGTTGATCTGGACCACCAACGCCAACGCCAACGCACCGGCCGCGAATGCGCCGGCCGCAGCTCCAGGTAGTGCGCCGGCCGCGGGTCCAGGCAGTGCACCTGCTCCGGCTCCGGGCCAGTGACCGTTCAATAGCAGTTCAAACTGCTGCCGTCGGCCTCCCCGCGTCGTGCGACGCGGGGAGGTTTCGTTTCGGCGGGTGTGAGTGACTGCATTGGGTTGTCGCGGAAGTGGGTAACAGACCCGTATGGATGTCATCGATCATCGGCCGGCGGATGTGCGTGAACAGGCTCAACGGCATGCGGACGAAGCCCGGGCGGTCATGGCCGACCGGCGCGCCGATCAGGCCGGCGGGCTCAGCGGATGGGTAGCCAAGCGTTCCGGCGAATGGGAGCTGAGCGGGCCCGACGAGGCGACGTTGCAGCGCCAGAAGTTCCTGTGGAACACGCTGGTCGACTACTGGTTCAGGATGGAGATCGACGGCTGGGAAAACATCCCCGAGCCGCCGGCGCTGTTGATTGGCATACATTCGGGCGCCCCGTTCGTCTGGGACGCCTGGACCGTCGGCCTGCAATGGTGGCGACGGTTCGGGCAAGATCGGCCGCTGCACGGCACCGCCCACGACGCGCTGATGGCCATCCCGCTATTCGGCCGCTATTTCCGGTCGATGGGCGTGTTGCCGGCAGCCCCGGACGCCATCGCGACCGCGCTCGCGGAAGGCCGCGACGTCGCGCTCTGGCCCGGTGGGGAAGTGGACTCGCTGCGGCCGTGGAAGGAACGCGACCACGCCAACCTCGCCGGCCGCAAGGGCTTTGTGAAGATGGCGATTCGCGCGGGGGTGCCGATCGTGCCCATCGCGACCGTCGGCGGTGCCGACGCCATGCCGGTGCTGATTCGCGGTGACCGGCTCTCGCGGACACTGCGGCTGGACCGGCTGTTGCGGCTCAAGGTATTCCCGCTGGCGATCTCGTTGCCATGGGGTATCGCACCCGCGGCGTTGCCGCAGCTGCCGCTGCCGGCCAAGATCCGCACGCGGTTCATGCCCGCCGTCGAACTCGACCACGACCCGGCGCGCGCCGACGACGACCAGTACGTCGAGCGCAAGTACCACGAGGTCCAAGACAGTATTCAGCGCGGCATGGATGCGTTAGCTCGCAAACGCGCGTTGCCGCTATTCGGGTAACGGTTCGGGGCGGCACGCCACGCCCAACGTCCAGCCGATTGACTAAGGCTTGTCTGGTGGCGTCAGCCGCTCGGGTGGCTCTGGCGGGGTGAGCCGTTCCGGCGTCTCGGCCGGGCTCAGCCGCTCCGGAGGCTCCTCGGGAGTGAGCCGCTCAGGCGGTTCAGCCGGGGTGCCCCGCTCCGGCGTCTGGGCGATGGCGAATGTACCTGCAGCAGTAGGCGTTTCGACTGCCAAGCAGCCACCGCTCGCCTCGCTGGACCGGTCGGCCGCGTATTCCATGATCATCACCTTCGGTCGCTTCCCGCGCATAGGCGCGGGAATCCTGGCAAGTCGCGTACCCGTGCCCAGGGGAAGCGAAACCGTGGCAACAGTCAGCAGCGTGTCGCCGCGCGAACCCGTTCCCGTCGCTCATGGCCGTCTTTTGAGACGACTCGCAGGCGTGCCGCCATCCGGTCGTATTCGGATTGCGGACCGAGCGCGAAGCCGTCTGTCGTCGGTGTCATGTCGACGTACGAACCTTGCATACCTACAAGCGATCCGCACCCGTCATAAAACGGCGCGCCGCTCACCACCACGTCATGCACCCGGTTTCCGGTGGCCAGGATGCGGTGGCGGGAACTAAACGGACGCGGCGTGCGACGCACGGCGCGCAAAGTCTCGGCGACGTGGGCGAAGTCATCGGGATGAACGTGGGAGAGCACCAGCTCCGTCCCTGGTGACACTGTTCCCGGCCGATAACCGTGCATCTGCGCGACCTGCGGTGACCACACCCAGCGGTCGTCGTCGAAATCGAAGCAGAACCAACCGAGATGCTCTGACCATCCGCGGGTGAGCGGTTGTGCCCGGTCGGTCTCTACGACGCTGTGCTGTAAGCGCACATAGCTCGTTGGTGCGTCCATGATGACCTCTTGTCTGATCGGTACGACACGCCACATTGCGATGAACGATCCACTCGGCGTGAAAACTGAGCACGGCTGCACCGCGTCAGAATCCGCTAGGTTAGTGGCCGGTTGATGGGCACCTGTTTGCCTGGCGTTGTGTCTTCACCAGAATGTTTCTGCCGGTAAGTGGCCCAAGCACAAGGCAATTGAACAATGCGATGATGAACCGATCATGAACCGACACGGTGACTTCCGCCACACGCGCCGTTGACGCCCCATGCATAGTCGACAGGCCCGGTCCGTTACCAGACCGGGCCCGTCCTTTCCATCGAGCTATTCCTGGTGCGTTTGCTGCTTCTTCTCTGCTGACTCCGCACCACCGCGGGCCGCTTCGGCTTGCGCTTCCTTCTTGGCTGCGTCGCGCTGAGCTTCGGCCTTCTCCTGCTGGGCATGGCCCTCACGAGCAAGCTCGTCTTGGCCAGCGATGTTGCCGACCGCTTCCTTGGCCTTGCCCTTGACGTCTTCGACGACGCCGCGCACGCCCTCTGCGGGTCCGCTCTTGTCCTTGTCTTCCGCCATGGACTTCCTCCTCGTTGGCTGCTATCACTGAGCCCTGCGGCTCAGCACCGATCACTGATCGGATATCGGCGCCGCGAGGCCATGTCTTCAAGCTCATGGATCACCCCGCCGCGTGTCGCCGGATTCCCACGCTGCCGAGGCCTCAAACATGCGCTCTGCGCACAGATGTGTCCGGGGCGCGTTTCCGCCGGTGTCTGGCCTGGTGAACGTACTGAGGTTCGAATTGTGACGCTGCCCACCCTCGCCCGTGCCGGGTTGGCGAGTTTGGTGGCGAGCACGTCGGGTATCTGCGAGCAGATGACCTCGCTGTGGTTGTCCCAGAGACGCGAACACGTGCTGTCAGCCGAGCACCTTGACTCGCAGATGCGCTCCGCTGACATTGTGGTGGTCGGCGCCGGCATCACCGGCCTGATCACTGCTGTACTGCTCGCCAGGGCCGGCAAGGACGTGCTCGTGCTGGAAGCTCGCAACCCCGGTGCGGTGACCACCGGCAATACCACCGGAAAGATCAGCCTGCTCCAGGGCACCTCGTTAACCAAGATCGTAGCCCGCCACGGCGCCGACATCGCCCGCGACTACGTGCGAGGCAGTCGGGAGGGCCAAGAATGGCTGCTGCGCTATTGCGCGGACAACAACGTTGCGGTGCAGCGCGAGGCTGACTACACCTACGCCCAGTCCGCCAAAGAAGTGCCGTCGGCGCGTGCTGAGCTGACGGCGTGCCGGCTTGCCGGCTTGGACGCCGAGTGGGACGACGATGCCGATGTCCCCTTCTCGTTCCACGGCGGTGTGCGGTTGGACCATCAGGCCCAGTTCGATCCAATGCCGTTGCTAGACAGCCTGATCGGTGAGCTCACCAGTCGTGGCGGCAGGCTGGTCGAGAATGCCCGCGTCCGCGGGTTGTCCCAGCACGGCGACCGGCTGCAGCTCAAAGTGCGGACCAACGAAGGGGACGTCGACGTCGATGCAGGGCAGTGTGTGCTGGCCACCGGCATCCCGATCCTGGATCGCGGTGGATTCTTCGCCAGGCTCAAACCCAGCAGGTCGTACGCGTTCGCGTTCGAGGTTCCCGGTGAGATCCCGCGGCCGATGTTCATCTCCGCAGGTTCGCCAACCAGATCGGTGCGCTATGCCCCGGTCGGCGACGGTGAACGGCTCATCGTCGCGGGCGCAGGGCACACCGTAGGACGCAAGAGTCCCACTGCCGAGTTGGACGAATTGTCGTCATGGGCGCAGACGCATTTTCCGGGCGCGAAACTGACGAATCAGTGGTCGGCACAGGACTACACGCCTGTCGACCGCCTACCGTATGTCGGCCCGATTCTGCCGGGCAATGAAAAGATCTTTGTCGCAACCGGATTCAACAAGTGGGGTCTTACCAGCGGCACCGCTGCAGCGCTTATTCTCAGCGGACGGATTCTCGGCGGGCGGATGGACTGGGCGCGCGCGTTCTCGGCGTGGAGCCCGCACGAGCTCACCGGCATCACCACCGCCGTCCAGGCCAATCTGGAGGTCGGCTTCCATATGGCCAAAGGCTGGCTCACCCCGGTGGTGCGACGCGGCGCGCCAAGTGAGGACGGTGTCGTGACCGGTCCGCCGTGGCATCTGCAAGCTCGCTGCACAGTCGACGGAGTGCAGCACCGGCTTTCGCCGGTGTGCCCGCATTTGGGCGGCATCGTGGCATGGAACGACGCCAGCAAATCGTGGGAATGCCCTTTGCACGGCTCAAGGTTCGCGCCTGACGGCACGTTGCTGGAGGGCCCGGCCACCCGTGGGCTGACGGCCTCGTCGTAACGCTCGCTCGGCGCCTGGCGCCCCGTCAAGTGCCCCGACATCCCGCCTAAACATGGGGCCGGGCGCCGCACGACTAGCGGAAAAGCCCACGTCAAGGCGGTATTTCGGACGGATTCACCGCCGCTGAACGCCGGCAATGTTTGGCCCCCAAAGAGTGAGGGAAGTACTTCTCGCATGCCGACAGCGACGGCGAGAAGCGTTTTGCTCTGGCATGTCCACGGCTCGTGGACCGAGGCCTTCGTGCGGGGTCGGGACCGGTATGTCGTGCCCGTCAACGCCAGCAAGGATGCCGATGGGCGGGGACTGTGCGGTCGACGCTGGCCGCGGGCACGCGAAGTCGAAATCGATCGGCTGGTCGATGAGCCCATCGACGTCGCGGTGTTGCAACGTCCGCACGAGCTCGAGCTGATGGCGACATGGTCGGGCCGGCGCCCGGGTGTTGACGTCCCAACGGTGTACGTCGAACACAATGCGCCACGCCCGTCGCCGGCTGAAAGCCGGCACTCGGTCGCCGACCGCACCGATATCACGTTGGTGCACGTCACCGACTTCAACCGGCTGATGTGGGACAACGGGGTCGCGCCGACCGCGGTCATCACCCACGGCATCGTCGATCCAGGCGACCTGTACACAGGCGAGTTGCCGGCCGCCGCGACCATGATCAACGAGCCGGTCCGGCGCTGCCGGGTGGTGGGCGCCGATTTGCTGGCGCCGCTGTCGGCCGACGTTCCGATCGACGTGTGGGGAATGGGCACGCTAGAGCTGAACGACACGGATTGGGGTTCACGTCTTCGCGGCTGGGGCGACGTGTTGCCGCCGGCTCTGCACCAGGAGGTGGCACGCCGGCGGGTGTACCTGCACACCGCGCGGTGGACGTCGCTGGGACTCTCGCTGCTGGAGGCGATGCATCTCGGGATGCCTGTCGTCGCGGTGGGATCAACCATGGTTCCGCTCGCCGTGCCGAGTGAGGCCGGTGTCGTCAGCGCCGACGTCGACACCCTGGCCGATGCCCTGCGACGCTACGTCGCAGATCCGGAGGCGGCGCGCGCTGCGGGAAAGTCGGCGCGCCAGTTCGCATTACACCACTTCGGCCTCGACCGGTTCCTGCGCGACTGGGACCAGCTCATTGAGGACGTATGCGCATGAGTTCACTTGAAAACCACCCGGGGGGCTTATCGAGGAAGGCAAGCCGCATGAGGATCGCCATGGTCTCCGAACACGCGAGTCCGCTGGCGGCGCTGGGCGGCGTCGACGCCGGTGGCCAGAACGTGCATGTCGCCGAGCTGTCAGCCGCGATGGCGCGGCGGGGGCACCAGGTGCTCGTCTATACCCGCCGCGACAGCCCCGACCTGCCGGAGCGGGTCCAAACCAGCGACGGCTACACCGTGGTGCACGTGCCCGCGGGACCGCCTGAGATGCTGTCCAAGGACGAATTGCTCCAGCACATGCCCGCGTTCGGCCGGTTCCTGGCCGACCAATGGCACGACGAGCCGCCTGACGTCGCCCACGCGCATTTCTGGATGTCCGGTATCGCCACACTGCGGGCGGCCCGCCGGCGCCGCGTGCCGACGGTACAGACCTTCCACGCGCTCGGGGTCGTCAAACGGCGCCATCAAGGTGTGCAGGACACCAGCCCACCGGCGCGGCTGCGCCTGGAGCAATCGGTGGCGCGCCGGGTCGACTGGGTGACGGCCACCTGCACCGACGAGGTGTTCGAGCTGGTGCGGCTGGGACGTCCGCGCTCACGTATCTCGGTGGTTCCCTGCGGCGTTGACCTGGACCGGTTCTGCCCAAAAGCTGTCCGTGCCCCCCACACCGGGCGGCGGCGCATCGTGTCGGTGGGCCGGCTCGTACCGCGGAAGGGCTTCGACATCTTGATCCGGGCGATGACCGCGGTCCCGAATGCCGAGCTGCGCATTGTCGGCGGCCCAGACGTGAGCGGCCTGGCCGCTGATCCGGAAGCGCAGCGGCTGGCCGCGCTGGCCGCCGAGCTGGGCCTCTCCGACCGGGTCCGGTTGTGCGGATCAGTGTCGCGCGCCGAGATGCCTGCGGTGCTGCGCTGGGCCGATGTGGTGGCCTGCACGCCGTGGTATGAGCCGTTCGGCATCGTTCCGGTGGAGGCGATGGCGTGCGGCGTGCCGGTGCTGGCCGCGGCGGTGGGCGGCATGCTCGACACCGTGGTCGACGGGATGACCGGTGTGCTGGTTCCGCCGAAAGACCCGCAGGCCTGCGCCAGAGCGCTCAACAAGATGCTGGCCGATCCGGCTCGGCTGGCCGACTGGGGCGCCACCGGACGCAGCCGGGCGCAGTCGCGTTACTCGTGGGACCGGATCGCTGCCGACACCTTGAAGGTGTATCAGCGGGTGCTGCCGGCGCAGCGGCCCGCAACGGTGACCGCTCACGGCTAGCGGTTAGCTGCCGAGCAGACGCAAAATCCCCCATTTCCCCGCCGAAATGGGGGATTTTGCGTCTGTCGGCGCGGTCGAAGTTTCCAGCAGCCGCAGCTGCTCTTCCAACTTCGGGGGCAGCGTGCGGCGCCTGCGCAGCGCCGCCGGCAGCCGCGCCAGCGCCTCTCCCGCCGCGCGCAGATGCGCGGTGTCGCGGCTGGCGGCGCTCATCAGTTTTGCCCACGCCGCCAGGCAGACCGGCAGTGGTCGCCGCATGCAGGAAGTCAGGAAGTCGTTGCGCAGCACCCGTGCTCGTTGCGCTGCCGGAGCCGAGCGCCTCGGCGACGGCCGGTGGAAGGCCACCATGCGGTCGCAGTAGCACAGCTGCCAGCCCGCCGCCGCTAAATCCACTGCGAGCAACTGCTCTTCGCCGCGGAAATGCAGCACCGGACTGAAGCCGCCCACCGATTCGAAAGCGGTCTTGCGGACCATCGCGGCACACGACTGAAATCCCAGGATCGACGGTCCGGGCAGCCCGTCGACGTGGCCGAGTGGGCTGTTGGCCAGCTCGTCGCAAAACGGGTCGGTTCGACCACCGGGCTCGACGATGGTGCGGGCTGCCAGCACTGCCAAATCGGGGTTCAGGTCGAACTCGTTCTCGCCGATCGCGATCGCGTCGGGTTGCCACCACGAGTCGTCGTCGCAGAACGCGACGTAGGGGGTGCGGCAAGCGGCGACCCCGATATTGCGGGCCACCGCCCCGCGGTTGCTGCTCAACGCTCGCAACACCACCCGTCCGGGATGGCGATCGGAAAACTCGACTGTGATATCACGAGTCTGGTCGTGAGAACAGTTGTCCACGACGATGATTGGACACGGTGTGGTGTCCAGCAGTCGGGTCAGCGTGTCGGCCAGATCCTCGGCGCGGTCCCTGGTTGCAATCACGAACGAGGTACGCGGCGAGTGATCCATGCCCGGAAAGCTACCCTCGCCTGGCTGGCGGAAAACGTTTGCCGCACGATGGTGCGGGTATTCGCGTCAGGTGCGTCAGCTAAGTCGCGTCCTGGTCACCGGCGGTGCCGGGTTTCTGGGCACCCACTTGTGCGAATGGCTGCTGCGGGCCGGCGCCCAGGTCGTATGCGTCGACGACCTGTGCACCAGCGCGGCGGCCAACGTCGCGGATCTGCAGGGTTGGCCCGGGCTGGATTTCGTCGAACACGACATCACCGAGCCGCCGACCGATCAACGGCTCTGGGGGCCGTTCGATGTGGTGTTCCACCTGGCCTCACCGGCGTCACCGCCGGACTACATGCGGCTGCCGGTGCAGACGCTTCAGGTCGGTTCGCAGGGCACTGCGGTGGCCCTCGACATCGCCCAGCGGTGCGGGGCCCGTTTCGTGCTGGCGTCCACCAGTGAGGTCTACGGCGATCCGCTGGCCCACCCGCAGCC
>NZ_DASRBZ010000511.1:0-3900 GCF_035653355.1 Mycobacterium sp.
GGATCCGGCAATGTCTCGATCCCCGCCGCCAAGGTAGGGGCCAGCGTGGTTGCCAGCGACCTCACACCGGAACTGCTTCAGCGTGCTCAGATGCGTGCCGCGCAACAGCGACTGGCGCTGGCATGCCAAGAAGCCAACGCCGAAGCGCTGCCCTTTGCCGACGGCGAGTTCGACGCGGTGCTTTCTGCGATCGGGGTGATGTTCGCGCCCCGCCAGCAGCGCGCGGCCGACGAGCTGGTGCGGGTGTGTCGCTCCGGGGGAACGCTCGGGGTGGTCAGTTGGACGCCGGAGGGCTTCTTCGGCCAGATGCTCGCTGCGATCACTCCGTACCGGCCGACACTGCAGCCAGGTGACCCGCCGGCGGCGTTGTGGGGACGTGCGGATTATGTCGCCGGGCTGTTGGGTGACCGCGTCGCCAACATCAGCGCGCGGCGGGGCATGTTGACGGTGGACCGGTTCGCCAGCGCCGAGGCGGTGCATCAGTACTTCAAGCACCACTACGGCCCCACCATCGAGGCCTACCGCAACATCGCCGACAATCGGGTAGTGGTCGCCAGCCTCGACGCCGAACTCATCGAGCTGGCCCGACGCTACTTGTCCAACGGCACGATGCAGTGGGAGTACCTGCTCGTCACCGCGACGAAGCGGTGAGAGCGGCCAGGTCTTAGTCGCGGTGGTATTGGTCGTTGCTCAGGATTTCGACACCACGCCATCCCCAATACACCCGGTGGGCTTTGATGAGTCCGCCCTCGATCTCCATGACCTCGACGAAGTCCATCTGTTCGCCGTTCGGTGTCTGCCGGGGGTATTCCCAGGTGGCGCGTCGCCCGTCGGTGAAGAAGCCGGTCCGGTAGTACTGGCGTTCATCCGGCGTGCGTGCGACGACCTCGGTAAGGAAGGGTCGCAACTCATCATGGCCCCGGCACACTCCCCGACCGCCGAGAATGTGTGCCGCAACAGGGCTTTCTAACGTTGCGTCCGGCGCGTAGCAGGCCAGTAACGCCTCGGCGTCGTGGTTGGCGAGTGCTTCTTCCCAGCGTTGAACCACCGCTTGAACAGCCTCGACGCTGCCGTGAGAACCGTCGGTGTCGGCCATCGCTGCATCCTCCGTCATTGTTCTTCTTCTTCTGCGAGCCGAGGGATCAGTCCACCGGCCAATACATCCTTCACCTGGCGCTGCGAAAAACGGTGGCGCACGGCAAAAGACGTCTCTTTGGTGAGGTTGTCGACCTGCAGTGTGTCCTTGCTCGCCAACGTGTCGCGAAGACGGACGATGCGCAGCGTATCGCCCTGCTCGATTGCGTCGTAGTCGTCCTCGTTGTCAAACTCCAGCGCCAGCACGCCGTAGTTGGCCAAGTTCTGCCAGTGGATACGCGCGAACGACTTCGCGATGACCACACGCAGTCCGAGGTAGCGCGGTGCGATCGCGGCATGCTCGCGCGAGGATCCCTGGCCGTAGTTGTCACCACCGACGATGAAGTGGCCGATTTGCCCTGCTTCTTGTGCGCGTTGCGGGTACGAGTCGTCGACCTGGGTGAAACTGAACATCGCCAGCTTGGGGATGTTGGAGCGATAAGGCAGCGCCCGCGCGCCGGCCGGGGAGATCTCGTCGGTGGAGATGTTGTCGCCAACCTTCAGCAGCACCGGCGCTTCGATTTCGTCGGGCAGCGGCGAGAGCTCCGGAAGGTCAGAAACGTTGGGGCCCTTCACCGGTTCGACCCTGCGCGCCTCCTCCTCCGGCAACGGCGGCACCAACATCGCTGTGTTGATCGAGCTCTTCTGGGGCAGCTCAATTTTCGGATAGGTCACCTTCGCCTCCCGCGCCCACTCCCGCGGATCCGTGATCACTCCCGTCAGCGCCGACGCGGCCGCGGTCTCCGGCGAACACAACCAGACTGAGTCCTCTTTAGTGCCTGACCGGCCGGGGAAGTTACGCGGCATGGTACGCAAGGAATTTCGCCCGACAGCCGGGGCCTGGCCCATGCCGATGCAGCCCATGCAACCCGCTTGGTGGATGCGGGCACCGGCGATCACCAGATCGGTGATTGCGCCCATCTTGGTCAGGTCGGCCAGTATCTGCCGCGAGGTCGGATTGATGTCGAAGCTGACGGGTGGTGCCGTCTGCCGTCCGGCCACCATCGCGGCGGCTATCGCGAAATCGCGCAGCCCGGGATTGGCGCTCGACCCGATGACCACCTGTGCCACGTCTTCGCCGGCGACCTCGCGGACCGGTACCACGTTGCCTGGCGACGACGGCTTTGCGATCAGCGGTTCGACCTTCGACAGGTCGATGCTGTCCTCGATGTCGTAGCCTGCGCCGTCGTCGGCGACCAGCTCGACCCAGTCGTTCTCGCGCCCTTCCGCCCGCAGGAATTCGCGTACCGCCTCGTCGCTGGGGAAAACCGTTGTGGTGGCCCCTAATTCGGCGCCCATATTGGCGATGACGTGGCGATCCATCGCGGTCAGGTCGGCGAGCCCTGGGCCGTGGTACTCGATGATCCGGTTCACCCCGCCTTTGACGTCGTGACGGCGCAACATCTCCAGGATGACGTCTTTGGCCGAACACCACTCGGGCAGCTCGCCTTCCAGCCGGACACCCCAGACCTCGGGCATCCGCAGATGCAGCGGACGCCCGGAAATTGCCAGCGCCACTTCCAGGCCGCCCACACCGATGGCCAACATGCCCAGCGAACCGGCTGCCGGTGTGTGGGAGTCCGAGCCCACCATGGTCTTGCCGGGAATCCCGAAGCGCTGCATATGCGTTGGATGCGACACCCCGTTGCCCGGCTTGGAATACCAGAGGCCGAAGCGCTGACCGGCGGTGCGCAGATATTCGTGATCTTCGGCGTTCTTCTCGTCGGTTTGCAGCAGGTTGTGGTCGACGTACTGCACGCTCACCTCGGTGCGGGCCCGATCGAGTCCGAGCGCCTCGAGTTCCTGCATCACCAAAGTGCCGGTCGCATCCTGGGTCAGCGTCTGGTCGATGCGTATCGCGATCTCCTCGCCTGGCGTCATCTCACCGGATACCAGGTGCGACTCGATCAGCTTGCGGGTGACATTGAGCGCCATGATGCTCCCTTTCTGATCACGGTGGGCCGCCGCGCTACCCGTTATATTCCCGGGACAAGCTCACAGTTACCAGGCCCGCAGCTCATGCCGAGCCGACAATGCACATATCCGATAGTTCACATGACGTGCATTGCTTCAATTCACTGTAGGCTAACTTTACTAATGTAACGCGGCATTCCCCGGATTCAACATAGCCTTGCTTTAGTTAGGCAAAGCTGGCCTGAATAAGCTTTACCTTCGTTGCAAAGGGCCGTCTACCTGCTCTAACCTTCTTCTATGAGCGATCGGAATGTTCCCACAACAAAATTCAATGCGCTCCTTCAAGAGCAAATACGCAACGAATTCACCGCTGCCCAGCAATATGTTGCGGAGGCGGTATATTTCGATGGCGAGGACTTGCCACAGCTGGCGAGACACTTTTACAGCCAGGCCGTCGAAAAGCGAAATCACGCGATGATGCTGGTGCAGTACCTGCTTGACCGCGATGTCGCGGTCGAGATCCCGGGAGTCGACGCCGTGCGCAACCAGTTCGACACCGCGCGCGATGCGTTGGCGCTGGCGGTGGACCAAGAGCGCGCGGTCACCGAACAAGTCAGCCGGCTCGCCAGCGTGGCGCGTGAGGAAAGCGACTACCTGGGCGAGCAGTTCATGCAGTGGTTCTGCAAGGAGCAGACCAGGGAGATGGCGCTGATGTCGACTCTGTTGCGAGTCGCTGACCGCGCCGGGCACAACCTGTTCGATCTGGAGAACTTCGTCGCCCGTGAGGTCGGCTCAGCCCCTAGCCCCTCGGGTGCCCCACACGCCGCGGGCGGCAGCCTTTAACCGCCGGCA
>NZ_DASRBZ010000512.1:0-7757 GCF_035653355.1 Mycobacterium sp.
GTGCTCTTTGGCTTTCAGCTCCAGCGAATCGGTGGCGTCGCGGTCCTCGAAGTCGACGTGGTCGGGGTGACGGAAGTCTGCGTTGGCATCCAGCGTCACCTTGCCGTCCAGCGCCAGGATCTGGTCGTCGGGGGTGCGCACCAGTGGGTTGACTTCGACCAAGGTCGCGTCCTCCTCGATGAACACCCCCCACAGCTTGGCGATGGTGATCGCAGCAGCGTCCAGGACCTCTTCGGGCAGGTGGCCCTGCTCAGCGATGGACCGCGCGAAGGCCACATCGACGCCGCGGACCGCGTCGACGGGGACCTTGGCCAGCCGTTCCGGCTTGGTGGCCGCGACCTCCTCGATCTCCATGCCGCCCTCGACCGAACACATCGCCAGGTAGGTGCGGTTGGCCCGATCGAGCAAGAAAGAGATGTAGTACTCCTCGGCGATGTCGCTGGCCTCGGAGACCAGCAGTTTCTTCACGATGTGGCCCTTGATGTCCAAGCCGAGGATGTTGCTGGCGTGCGAGTAGGCCTCCTCTGGGGTGGCGGCGTATTTCACACCGCCGGCCTTGCCGCGTCCGCCGGTCTTGACCTGCGCTTTAACCATGACCGGCCTACCGATTTCCTCGGCGATCGCCTTGGCGCCGTCGGCGCTGTCGGTCACCCGCCCCGGGGTGGTGGGCACGTTGTGCTTGGCGAATAACTCCTTCGCCTGATACTCGAAAAGATCCATGGGCTCACTGTCTATGTCGGCCTATATCTCGACGGGCCGCGGTTTAGAACCACGCCTGCGGGGAACTGTATCGACACGGCCGCAAGGCTCTGACGCCGCATCCTGCGATGTGGCGGAGGTCACCGCGCGGGTGAAGTGATTCAGCTCACAATCCCCGGGCGGTTTATCGACATGGGTTGCCACTGTCCTCGGTAAGTGGTTAACGTCTCAGGGTCCAGATAACGTTATGGTTACGACCCGAGGACTTTCCAGGTTGACCCAGCATCGTCTTGCCCGGTCTCCTGCATCAGGAGCCTCTCGCCGATCCACCCACCGTTTGTCCGATCTCGACCGCAATGAGATCACCGACATCATCCCGTTCAACGAGTTCGGCAGCCTCGACGATCTGGACTTCAGCGACAACTGCGCCTTCGACAAGGAAGTGCAGGTGCTGCGCGCGCCTGAGCTCGACGATTTGCACGACACCGACAACCTGACGCCGCTGTGGTTGGCCGCTCCCCGCGAGTTCGAGCCTGATCCTGGCGTCGAGCGTTGCACCGACGACGACCCGTATCTGGGCTTCGACGGACTGGACGACGATGCGGACACCACCGCGATTCCATGGCGGCGCGGCCAGCATCGCAAGCCCGCGAACAGTGCGGTGCGGGGCCGGGTACTGATCGGGGCGATGGCGGCAGGCGCCGCGGCTGCGGCGGCGCATTCTGCGACCCATCCGTCCCACGCCGCCAAGACCGAAACGGTGCTGGCCGCTGACGCGTCGTCGATCAACGGCGGGGCGGTGAGCAACTCGGCGCGCGGGATGCAGATGGTCATGGTCCGGCCGGCCGCCAATGTCACGGTGCACAACGAGGAGCTCGCCAAAGGCGTGGCCTTCGCCCAAGAACGCGCGCAACGCGAGGCCCGACTGCAGCAGCCACTGTTTGTCATGCCGACCAAGGGCATCTTCACGTCGGGCTTCGGATACCGCTGGGGCGTGCTGCACGCCGGCATCGACCTCGCCAACTCCATCGGCACCCCGATACTGGCGGTATCCGACGGAGTGGTCATCGACGCCGGCCCCACCGCCGGGTACGGGATGTGGGTCAAGCTGCGCCACGCCGACGGAACGGTCACGCTCTACGGTCACGTCAACACCACGCTGGTCAGCGTTGGCCAGCACGTGATGGCCGGCGATCAGATTGCCACCATGGGCAACCGCGGCGATTCCACTGGGCCGCACCTGCATTTCGAGGTGCTGCTGGGAGGCACCACCCGAGTCGACCCCGTGCCGTGGTTGGCCCAGCGCGGTCTTAGCGTCGGCAACTACGCCGGTTAATCCAGCGACCGAACACAATTCCGGCTTTCCCCGCGATTCGTCGCGGACCTCCTCTCACGGGCACTGCATTGGTGGGTTGGGCCAGCGCACTTCTGGATAACCTGGATAGCGACCCACGCGACCGACGAAAGGGTTTGAGACGACTGCATCAGCCGACGACGACGCCTCACCCGCCTCTGGGGCGTCAGCGGAGCAAGACGAACCGCGGACGCGCATCATCCGGCGCGCCCCGACGACACCGTTGCCCCCGGTCACACACCAGCTTCAGACCACCCAGATTCCTCGGCGGCCGGCTGCCTGGGAGGGCGCCGCTCGCCCGGGTCAGCGAAGCACCTACGGCGCGGTAAGTGCTGACTCCGGAGAACAGAGCGGCGCGACTGCCGTCGCCACCTCCGCCGTCAGCTTCGTCAGCGGCTGGGCTACCGCGGTGGTGGCTACCGACCTGATCGCCGGCTGGTGGAGAAGCGACCGGCTGTTTTGCGTCGCGGTGGGATTCCTGGCCTTGGTCTTCGCTATGGCGACTGTCGCCGGGGTGATTCTGCTGTTGCAGCGGCGGAGCCTCGGCCGCTACCTCATCGTCGCCGGCGCCGTGGTCGCGTTGCTCACCTACGGCGGCATCTTCATCGCGGGTGCGCGCGTCGCCTGGATCGTGCACACGCTGCCGATATTGCCGGTCGCCAGCGTGGTGCTGGCATTGCACCCGCAAACGAAGCGCTGGCTGGTCGACTAAAACGTCCCGGTCAAATCTTGGTGAGCGGGGCGTGGTTGTGCATCAGCTTGACGCGGCCCGAGCTGCCGAAGTCGATCAGTGACATGGCCGATTCGCCGACACCAGACACTTCCTCCACTCGACCCAGCCCGTACTTGTCGTGGGAAACCCTGTCGCCGGGCTCAAGCACCAGCAGCGGGCGCTTGGCCGCGGTTGAGCGAGCCGGCGACGGGCGGGGGATGCCGAAGCGGCCTGCCCCGCTGACCGGTGCGCTGAAGGACGGAGTGGGATCGGTGCGCCGCCAGTCGATGAGCTCTTGCGGGATTTCCCGCAGGAACCGCGACTCCGGGTTGAGCATGGGCTGTCCCCATGAGGACCGGACCTTGGCGCGGCTGACGTAGAGCCGTTGCCGGGCCCGGGTGATGCCGACGTAGGCCAGCCGCCGTTCTTCGGAGAGTTCGGCGGGATCATCCAGGGCCCGCATGTGCGGGAACATCCCGTCTTCCCAACCGGTGACGAACACCACCGGGAATTCCAGCCCCTTCGCGGTGTGCAAGGTCATCAGGGTCACCACGCCCGCACTGTGCTCGGGAATCTCGTCAGCGTCAGCGACCAGCGACACCCGTTCAAGGAACTCCGCCAGCACACTGGTGTCGGGCACGTCTTCGTCTTCGGGGGTGTGCAAGGATTCGTCGAGCGCTTCAGCGTTGGCCCGGTCAGTGCTGAATTCGTGTGCGACACTGACGAGTTCGTTGAGGTTGTCCAGCCGGGCCAAGTCCTGCGGATCGGTGGAGGACTCTAATTCGGCCCGGTACCCAGTCCGGTCGAGCACCGCCTCCACCAACTCGCCCAGGTCGCCGTCGAGGCGGCCGCGCAGATCGTCGAGCAACTCGACAAAACCCGAAATTGCCTTCTCGGCACGAGCATTGAGCATCGGGACTTTGCCTTCGGCCGCGGCCTGCAGGGCATCGGCGAAACTGGCGCCGGTGTTCTCGGCGTACACCGCCACACAGGCCTCGGCGCGATCACCGATGCCGCGCCGCGGCGTGTTGAGGATGCGTCGCAGGCTGACCGCATCGCCGGGGTTGTCCAGCACCCGCAAGTAGGCGACGATGTCGCGGATCTCCTTGCGCTCGTAAAAACGCACTCCCCCAACGACTTTGTACGGAATGCCAGCGCGGATGAAAACCTCTTCCAGCGACCGCGACGAGTTGTTGGTCCGGTAGAAGACGGCCACATCGTTGTAGGTGATTTCCCCACGCTCGACAAGTGCGTCGATCTCTTCGGCGACGAACCTCGCCTCGTCGTGCTCGTTGTCGGCGACGTAGCCGACGATCAACTCGCCACTCCCGGCGTCGGTCCACAGTCGTTTGTCGCGCCGCCCGGAGTTGCGGGCAATCACCGAATTGGCCGCGGACAGAATGTTTTGCGTGGAGCGGTAGTTCTGTTCCAGGAGGATCGTGGTGGCGTCTGGGTAGTCGCGTTCGAAGTCTTCGATGTTGCGGATGGTGGCGCCGCGAAACGCGTAGATCGACTGGTCGGCGTCACCGACCACGCACAACTCGCCCGGAGGAACGTCGTCTTCAACGTCACGGCCGACCAATTCCCGCACCAGGACGTACTGGGCATGGTTGGTGTCCTGATATTCATCGACCAGAATGTGCCGAAACCGCCGCCGGTAGTGCTGGGCGATCTGCGGGAACGTCTGCAATATCCCAACGGTTTCCGAAATGAGGTCGTCGAAGTCGAGCGCGTTGGCCGCCCGCAACCGACGCTGGTATTCGGCGTAGACGGCGGCGACCGTGCGGGCGAGGTCATCGGTGGCGTCCGAGACGCTGGCCGTGGCCTTTTCGGCGTCGATCAGCTCGTTTTTCAGGTTGGAAATGCGGTTGGCCAGCAACCGCGGTGAGTACCGCTTGATGTCGAGCCCCATGTCTCGGCCGATCATCTGCAGCAGGCGTCGGGAATCGTCGGCGTCATAGATGGAGAAGTTGGAGTTCAAGCCCGGGATGAGGGGGGCGTGGTTGCGCAGGATCCGCACGCACATCGAGTGGAACGTCGACACCCACATGGCGCGGGCGCGCGGGCCGACGAGCTGCACCACCCGTTCGCGCATCTCGGCGGCGGCCTTGTTGGTAAAGGTGATGGCCAAGATCTGCCCGACGCCGACGTTGCGCGCGGCCATCAGGTAAGCGATGCGGCGGGTCAGCACCGCCGTCTTGCCTGAGCCGGCACCGGCGACGATCAGCAGCGGCGAGCCCTCGTGCAGCACGGCCTGGCGCTGCTGCGGGTTGAGGCCGTCGAGGAGCTGCTCTGCCTCCGGGGCTGGCCGGACGTCGGTCACGCGAATGGTCATATCGGTCCAAACTTACCGCCGTTCGCCGACAGTTTTTGCGTTGGCGCGACCGATAGTGGCTACACTCGACCCGTGCTCGAAGCGCAGCTTGGTCGGCGATCGTGACGCATGCGCGTCGGCGATTCTTCTACGGGTACCGGACAGCGGTGCCCGTGGCTTAGCTGCTTTCCAGAGCCCCGTGGTTCGCGTCCGGATCCGGGGCTCGTCTGTTGTGTGAGGCCCGATTCCGGATGAGACCAGATTCCCCACACAACGAGAACGCGGAGACCAAAGACATGGAAACCGAACAGCTTCCAGACATCGACGAGCTCCGGCAGGAGATCGACCGCCTCGACGCCGAGATCCTCGCCGCAGTCAGACGCCGCACCGAGGTGTCCAGAGAAATCGGCAAACGCCGGATGGCGTCGGGCGGCACCCGGCTGGTGCACAGTCGCGAGATGAAGGTTATCGAGCGCTACAGCGAGCTGGGTCCCGACGGTAAGGATCTGGCGATGTTGCTGCTCCGGATGGGCCGCGGCCGGCTGGGGCACTAGCCACGCCGGTCAGGCCACCTGAGTAGCCGCGTCATGGCCATGGTTCTCGTCACCGGCGGTACCGGGACGCTCGGCCGCGTAGTTGCCGACCGTCTCATCGATGCCGGGGCCGGGGTGCGGGCCCTCAGCCGCGGCCTGCGGGCGGCCACAGGCCGCGCACCGCACGTCGTTGGCGATGTTCGCACTGGCGAAGGACTCGCCGAGGCAATGCGCGACGTCGATGCGGTCGTGCACTGCGTCGACCCGGCGCACCACGTGGTCAATGCGGCACTGGCAGCCGGCAAGCCGCATCTGGTGTTCATTTCGATTGTCGGCGTCGACCGGGTGCCGCTCGGCTACTACCGGCGCAAGCTTGCCGACGAACAGCTGATCGCAGACTCCGGTTTGCCGTGGACCGTGCTGCGCGCCACCCAGTTCCACGATCTGGTCGCCGCGGCGCTGCGCATTCTGGCGAAACCGCCTGTCCTCCTGGTCCCCGCGGGGTGGCAATTCCAGCCGATCGACGTCCGCGATGTGGCGGCGCGGCTGGCCGAGCTCGCCCTGGGCGGCCCGGCCGGACGGGTTGACGACATGGGCGGACCAGAAGTGCTTCCCATGGCCGATCTGGCGCGCCGCTATCTGGCGGCTGTGGGTAAACGCCGACCTGTGGTGTCGGTGCCGATGCCCGGCCGTCTCGCTCGGGGCTACCGCGCCGGCGGCAATCTGGCATCCGCCCAGGCGGTGGGAACCATACCGTTCGAGCGTTATCTGGAGGAGCAATTGGCCGCCGGCACAGTGCCCTATGGCGATGCGATCCGCGCCTATCTCCGGTTCCCGCGGCGCTCCGGGCCGCGGGGCGCGCATTAGTGTCGAACTATGACCTCCGTCCAACAGATTCCTGACATTTCCGCCACCGGGGCATGGCACGCCCTGCGGAGGCATCACGACGAGATCAAAGACAGCCACCTGCGCCAGCTGTTCGCCGACGATCCCGACCGTGGACGGGAGTTCACCGTC
The DNA here is from genome assembly GCF_035653355.1 of Mycobacterium sp. GTDB lineage: Bacteria > Actinomycetota > Actinomycetes > Mycobacteriales > Mycobacteriaceae > Mycobacterium. The sequence continues at coordinate 6,630 of NZ_DASRBZ010000512.1, forward strand.
ACGGTCGGCGACCTGTACATCGACTACAGCAAACACCGCGTCACTCGCGAGACGCTCAAACTGCTGACCGATCTGGCCAGGGCCGCCAACCTGGAACAGCGTCGCGACGACATGTTCGCCGGTCAGCACATCAACACCTCAGAAGACCGCGCCGTGCTGCACACCGCGCTGCGGCTGCCGCGGGATGCCCAGCTTGTCGTCGACGGGCGAAACGTCGTTGAGGACGTCCACGCGGTGTTGGACAGGATGGGCGATTTCACCGATCGGTTGCGCAGCGGCGAGTGGACCGGGGCCACCGGAAAACGGATCAGCACCGTGCTCAACATCGGAATTGGTGGTTCGGACCTGGGGCCCGTGATGGTGTATCAGGCGCTGCGCCACTACGTCGACGCAGGGATCTCGGCGCGGTTCGTCTCTAATGTCGATCCCGCGGACTTGACCGCGAAGCTGGCCGACTTAGACCCTGCCACAACGCTTTTCATCGTCTCATCGAAGACATTTTCCACGCTGGAGACGCTGACCAACGCGACCGCGGCTCGGCGCTGGCTGACCGACGCGCTCGGCGACGACGCGGTGGCCAAGCATTTCGTCGCGGTCTCGACGAACGAGGAAAGGGTCGCGGAGTTCGGCATCGACACGGCCAACATGTTCGGCTTCTGGGATTGGGTCGGCGGGCGCTATTCGGTCGACTCAGCGATCGGGCTGTCGGTGATGGCTGCCATCGGCCGAGAACGGTTTGCCGAATTCCTGTCCGGTTTCCACATTGTCGACGAGCACTTCAAAACCGCGCCGCTGGAGTCGAACGCGCCCGCGCTACTGGGGCTGATCGGTTTGTGGTACTCCAATTTCTTTGGCGCGCAATCACGAGCGGTGCTGCCGTACTCCAACGACATGGCGCGCTTCGCCGCCTACCTGCAACAGCTGACCATGGAATCCAACGGCAAGTCAGTGCGCGCCGACGGCACACCGGTCACCACAGACACCGGTGAAATCTATTGGGGCGAGCCGGGAACCAACGGCCAGCACGCCTTCTACCAGTTGCTTCATCAGGGCACTCGGCTGATCCCAGCCGATTTCATCGGCTTTTCCCAGCCCCTCGACGACCTGCCGGACGCCGACGGCACGGGC
>NZ_DASRBZ010000513.1:0-7267 GCF_035653355.1 Mycobacterium sp.
CACCATCGACGACGTTGCCGATGCCCTGGTGCGAAAGCTGGGCAATCGCGTGCCGGGAGTGCTTGCCGGTAAGGAGATCTCGCTCGACGAGCAATTGGCTCAGTGGAAAGAACGCAAGGCGAGTGAGAAGTCGCGGAACTCGGTGCTAGACGACGTTCCTACCGCCCAGCCAGCATTGGCATTGGCCCAGAAAGTGATCCAACGCGTCCATAACGCGGGCCTGCCGGCCGACCTGATCCCTGAGTCCATTACGTCAATCACCGTGACAGCAGACAGCGATGCAGAAAATGCTTTGCGCTCAGCAGTTTTGGAGTTCATGGATACGGTCCGCGACACCGAAAAGGCGATCGCCGCCTGTCGACGCGGAGACGACATTCCCGAGGAGCTCGACGTCACTCCGCTCGGTGTCGTGACCGAAGAAGAGTGGCGCGCTTACTGGCCTCCTGTGCCCGGCGAGCCAATTATCGAGGAGTCCGCCGAGGAGCTGACTGCCTCGCCCGACGAGCCGGCCGCCGAGCCCGCCGGGGCCGTCGAAGTCGAATCCGACGAAGCCGCCGAACCGGAAGCCGAAGCCTCGACCGACCAATCCGCAACGGAGGACGAGCAGCCGGCAGCTGACCCACCCCAACCGGCGGCTGTGGCGGTGGAGGAAGCGGTAGGTGACGGCCAGGGCGATCAATCCGGCACTGAGCCGCAGTAAGACCTGCCGCGCCGGGTGTCGGGCCGTTTTGCGCAGCGTTCGGCAGTGACCGTGCAGCCACCGCGGTAATGATTGCTAGCTTTACGTCCAGCGGGGTCAGGTGCGCGCTGAATTCAAAGCTCGGGATTAGCAGGTGATTACGCCGTGCATTGAATTCTGGGTTGCTGTGCGTCGTCGTGGTTAACCCATCGGCCGCTGCAAGGCGACGATGTTTGCGCGCATTGGCGGGCGGTAGAGGTCTACTACGCCAAGTCACATGGGACGATGGTCGTGACCGCGAGTGGCTGAGGGAGTTCTGTGTCGCCGGTGCGTTGGCTGCGGGCGGCCGCCGTAGTGGGGGCGGCGGCGTTGCTCTTAGCGTCGAGTTGTACGTGGCAGCTCGGCACCTATATCCCCAAAGGAGTGCCACCGCCGGCAGGAGATCCGGTGCCGCCGGTGAACACGCATGCCAAGGGCCGGCCTGCCGATCAGTTGCATGGCTGGGCGCTGGCGCGCAGTGAGGCACTGAAAATTCCGGTTGTTGCGCTGGAAGCCTACGCCTACGCTGCGCGCGTCGCCGAGGTCGAAAACCCGAACTGCCGTATATCGTGGACGACTTTGGCCGGGATCGGTGAAGTGGAGAGTCACCACGGCACCTACCACAATGCGACGATAGGCCCCAATGGCGATGTGCGCCCGCCCATTCGGGGTGTGCGCTTGGACGGCAGCGGCGGCACATTGCACATCGTCGACACCGATGCAGGGGGCCTCGCCGACGACGACGGCACGGTTCGGGCAATGGGGCCGATGCAGTTCATCCCTGAGACGTGGCGGTTGTACGGCGTGGATGCCAACAATGACGGAATTGTCAGCGTCGACAACATCGACGACGCCGCGCTGTCGGCGGCCGGTTATCTATGTTGGCGCGGAAAGAATCTCGCGACGCCGAAAGGATGGATAACGGCGCTTCGGGCCTACAACGATTCCGACGTGTATGCGCGGGCCGTACGGGACTGGGCTACGGCCTATGCGTCGGGTCACCCACTGTGAATTACCTGGCTGGAGCACGCTCTAGGCTACTGCTGGTAGCGACGAACGCCGAGGCTCAGCCTTAACGACACAAGGAGAAGTCAGTGCCGATTATCGAGCAGGTCGGGGCCCGCGAGATCCTCGATTCGCGCGGCAACCCGACGGTCGAGGTTGAGGTCGCCCTGATCGACGGGACGTTCGCGCGGGCAGCGGTGCCATCCGGCGCGTCGACCGGTGAGCACGAGGCCGTGGAGCTGCGCGACGGCGGGGACCGCTACGGCGGCAAGGGGGTGAAGAAGGCGGTGCAGGCGGTGCTCGACGAGATCGCGCCCGCTGTGATCGGGCTCAACGCTGATGACCAGCGGCTGGTCGACCAGGCGCTGGTGGATCTGGACGGTACGCCGGACAAGTCGCGGCTGGGCGCCAACGCGATCCTCGGTGTCTCGCTTGCCGTCGCCAAGGCCGCCGCGGATTCCGCCGAACTGCCGCTGTTCCGCTATCTCGGCGGCCCGAACGCACACATCCTGCCGGTGCCGATGATGAATATCCTCAACGGCGGCGCCCACGCTGACACCGCGGTCGACGTGCAGGAGTTCATGGTGGCCCCGATCGGAGCGCCCAACTTCGCCGAGGCATTGCGCTGGGGCGCCGAGGTGTACCACGCGCTCAAGTCGGTGCTGAAAAAACAGGGCCTCAGCACCGGTTTGGGCGACGAGGGCGGCTTTGCCCCCGACGTGGCCGGCACCAAGGCGGCGCTGGATCTGATCAGCCTCGCCATCGAGTCCACCGGCCTGAAGCCAGGCGCCGACGTGGCGTTGGCGCTTGATGCCGCAGCCACCGAGTTCTTCGCCGAGGGCACCGGCTACAACTTCGAAAGCCAGACACTAACCGCGGCACAGATGACCGATTTCTACTCGGAGCTACTCGGCACCTATCCGTTGGTATCTATCGAAGATCCGCTCGCCGAAGATGATTGGGACGGCTGGGCAGCGCTCACCACCACGATCGGTGACCGTGTGCAAATCGTCGGCGACGACATCTTCGTCACCAATCCCGAACGGCTCGAAGACGGTATCGAGAAGAACGTCGCAAATGCCTTGCTGGTCAAGGTAAATCAGATCGGGACGTTGACCGAAACACTCGACGCGGTGGCGCTGGCGCACCACAGCGGTTACCGGACGATGATGAGCCACCGCAGCGGCGAAACCGAGGACACCACGATCGCCGACCTCGCAGTGGCGGTCGGCTGCGGCCAGATCAAGACCGGCGCACCGGCCCGCAGTGAGCGCGTCGCCAAATACAACCAGCTGCTGCGGATCGAGGAGGCGCTCGGCGACGCCGCCCGCTACGCCGGCGACCTGGCGTTCCCCCGATACGTGCCGGAAGCCAAGTAGCCGGCTTCGACCTCGATGTCCGAAGGGAAGCGGCCCGATCCCAAGCGACGGTCTCCGGCCTCGCGGCCGGGCCGACCCCGCGATTCGGTGCCGAGCCCTCGGCGGAAGTCGCCGGGTTCGCCTCGCGGTCGCGGTGAGTCCCGGGCAGTGCCGGAGCCGGTCGCAGAGCCCATCAAGCGGTCGATCATCGAGTCGGCTGAGCAGCGCTCCGAGCAGCGGCTGGGCTTTACCGCGCGGCGGGCGGCGGTGCTGGCCGCCGTGGTGTGCGTGTTGACGCTGACGATCGCCGGTCCGGTACGTACCTATTTCGCGCAGCGCACCGAGATGAATCAGTTGGCAGCCACCGAGGCCGCGCTGCGTCGGCAGATCGCCGAGCTCGAGCAACAGAAGGTCAAGCTGTCCGACCCGGCGTACATCGCGGCGCAGGCCCGTGAGCGCCTCGGCTTCGTAAAGCCCGGCGACATTCCCTATCAGGTCCAGCTTCCACCGACGGAGCCGTCGCCCAGCGCGGCGGGACCGCAAACCGCGACAGCCGCTTCCAATCAGCCCTGGTACACGGCGCTGTGGCACACCATCGCCGACACCCCGCACGGTCCGCCCGCGCCGCCGCCACCGCCAGGCCCTGCCCAGGTCCCGTCGCCGGGCTCCGCGCCGCCTAATCCGGTATCGCCCGGTGGTTGATCGTGCCGACCTGGAGGCGATTGCGCGGCAGCTTGGCCGCGAGCCCCGTGGGGTACTGGAGATCGCTTATCGTTGTCCCAATGGTGAGCCAGGTGTGGTGAAGACAGCGCCGAAACTTCCTGGCGGAACGCCGTTTCCGACGCTGTATTACCTCACGCACCCGGTGCTGACGGCCGCCGTCGGCCGGCTGGAATCGACAGGGCTGATGCGGCAGATGACCGAGCGGCTGCACCAGGACCCCGAATTGGCCGCCGCCTACCGGCGAGCCCACGAGTCATACCTGGCAGAGCGCGATGCGATCGAGCCGCTGGGAACGACGGTTTCGGCCGGCGGTATGCCTGACCGGGTGAAGTGCCTGCATGTTTTGGTGGCGCATTCGTTGGCCAAGGGCCGCGGGGTCAATCCGCTCGGCGACGAGGCGCTGGCAATACTGTCCACCGACCCCCGCCTTAATTTGGAGAAGGCCGGCATCTTGGCGCCGGAGCAGTGGGCATGACGCGCGTTGCTGCAATCGACTGCGGCACCAACTCGATTCGGTTGTTGATCGCCGACGTGGTCGATGGGCACCTGCGTGACGTACACCGCGAGATGCGGATTGTGCGGCTGGGTCAAGGAGTCGACGCGACCGGCGCGTTTGTGCCCGAGGCGCTGGAGCGTACCCGCGGGGCGCTTGTCGACTATGTCGCTCTACTGAAGTCACACGATGTCGAGAGGGTGCGCATGGTCGCCACCTCGGCAGCCCGCGACGCCGCGAATCGTGATGTCTTCTTTTCGATGACCGCCGAGGTATTAGGTGCCGTGCTTCCGGGCGCGGTGGCCGAAGTAATCACCGGCGCGGAGGAAGCCGAACTGTCTTTTCGCGGAGCGGTCGATGAATTAGATCGCGCTGCTGGACCTTTCCTGGTGGTGGATTTGGGTGGCGGCTCCACCGAGATCGTGTTGGGCCACCGTGAGGTCGCGGCGAGCTTCTCGGCCGACATCGGCTGTGTCCGGCTGACCGAACGATGCCTGCACTCTGATCCGCCGACGCCTGCCGAGGTGGCGGCTGCCCGGGACGTAGTTCGTGAACGTCTCGGCGTGGCACTGCGTGCGGTCGCGGTCGAGGACGCTCGGACGTGGGTCGGGGTGGCCGGGACCATGACGACGCTAGCGGCCTTGGCCCAGGATATGGCGACGTATGACTCTGCAGCCATTCATCTTTCACGTGTTCGCCGGGAGAAATTGATGGCGGTCTGCGAGCAGTTGATCGGTATGACGCGGGAACAGCGCGCCGCGCTCGGGCCGATGCACGTCGGCCGGGCGGACGTGATTGGTGCGGGCGGAATCATCGTCGAGGAGCTGGCCGATGCGCTGCACCAACGCGCGGGCATCGAGGAGTTGGTGGTCAGCGAGCACGATATTCTCGACGGCATTGCGCTCTCGATCGCCTGACCCGCCCGCAGCATCGAGGCAACTCAGCGGCCGAGAAGCCGTTTTTTCTGCTCGGTGAATTCTTCGTCGGACATTCTTCCCTCGTCGCGGAGTTTGGCGATCTCGCGTATCTTCGCCGCGATGCCGGTCACCACCGTCCGTGGATTACTCTGCGACGCTTGGCTTTTACTGTCAGCCGCCGTACTGTCACCGGGAGTCGCCGCAGGTGTGGCACGCGCCGCGACACGCTCACCAGGTGCCGCTTTGCCGCGATCCGGGGCGCCGCCAGTGCCCAGGGTTCCGCCCATGGCGCTTCCAGTCATACCTGCTAAAGCCATGTCGCTGACCGCGCTTCCCGAGGCACCCGACACCCCTTCCGCGGCAGCCGCTGTGCCTGCGCCCGTGCTGGTGGTCGGCAATGCCAGCGCTACCGGCCGCACCGCCGGTGTCGAGATGGTCCACGTCGGCGGCACCGACAACGCCCCGACCCTGTTCGCCTCGCCCAGGCCCGCCGACACCGACGACGTCGGCGCCGCCGCCAGCGGGCCAGGGTGCGTGATAATCGCCGGGAATTCCGTCGGAGGCGCCGATCCTGTGCCGGGCCAAGGCTGTACCCCTGCCCAGCCGCTGACGATCGCATCCGCGTGCCACCCGGACAGAGCGCCTTCGACGCTGAAGGGAAGATCCACCGCGGTCAAGATAGCCATTGGTGTGACGACGCCAAGTGTTACCAATCCGCTGGGCGCGTTGACAAAGACTGAGATCAGGTTGGCCAGCGAGCTTAGCGGGTCCGGCGGATCTGCCGCGGCCGCTGGCGCCGCAGCGAAGCTCTGCAGTGCGCTGGGCACCGCGGAAAACGCTTGCTGGGCCGACGATACGGTGCTTTGCACATTGCCGGCGGCGGTGCCGGTGGCATGACCGACGGCGGCGGCTTGGGTCGCCGCACCGCTCGGATTGGCACTCGACGGTGGTGGGACAAAGGCCTGGAGCGCCGTCGCGGCTGCTGCCGAAGCCGCATAGCCGTACATGGCGGCGGCGTCCTGGGCCCACATCTCGATGTACTGAGCCTCCGTCGCCGCGATCGCCGACGCGTTCTGCCCCAACAGGTTTGTCGCCACCAGCTTCATCAACTGGGCTCGGTTGGCCGCGATCACCGGCGGCGGCACCGTGGATGCAAAGGCCTCCTCGTAGGCTGCCGCCGCCGCTTTAGCTTGAATGGCCGTCTGCTCCGCTTGCGCGGCAGTGACATTCAGCCACGCGACGTAGGAAGCGGCTGCGGTTGCCATCGACGCCGACGACGGGCCCAACCATGGCCCAGCGGTCAGTCCCGCGACCACCGACTTGTACGCGTTCGCCGCCGAATGCAGCTCGGCGGCCAGCCCGTCCCAGGCCTCGGCAGCCGCCACCATTGGTCCCGACCCGGGACCGGCATACATCCGACCGGAGTTGACCTCCGGCGGCAACATCGCGAAATCCATTGGAGCCCATCCTCATCGCCGCTGTTGTTTAAGGGCGGTGTGTTCAGCGCCCGAGCAGGCGGTTCTTCTGTTCGGTGTACTCCTCTTCGGTCAGAATCCCTTCGTCGCGGAGCCTGGCGAACTCGCGTAGCTCGGCGGCGACGCCAGTCACCACAGTTCGCGGTTGGCTCTCCGAGGCGTCAGCTTTGCCGTCACCTGCCGCGCTGTCACCGGTGGTCGCCGCGGGTTCACCGGTCGACGTCACCCGTTCGCCGGGAGTCGCCTTGCGATCCCGGCCGCCGCCGGTGCCGAGGGTTCCCGCCATGGCCCGCCCTGCCATACCGGCCAGCGCCATGTCGCTGAACGTGCTCCCCGAGGCACCTGTCACTCCCTCCGCAGCGGCCTCTGCCGCTGCAGTGACGCCGGTCCCGGGCAGGGCCGGTAGCGTCACCGCGACGGGACGTACCGCCGGTGTCGAGATGGTCCACGTCGGTGGCACCGACAACGCCCCGACCGTGTTCGCCTGGCCCAAACCCGCCGAGACTGCCGGCGCCGACGGCGCTATCGGGCCCGTGATAATCGCGGGAAACTCCGTTGGAGGCACCGTCCCTGTCCCC
>NZ_DASRBZ010000514.1:0-14292 GCF_035653355.1 Mycobacterium sp.
GTAATTCGACACCCATGCCGAGCCATTGGGACCCTTGGCCGGGGAACACGAACACGGTCTTGCCCGCCGGCCGCACGGCACCGTGCACCACGGCGGTATCCGGAGTATCCTCGGCCAGCTCCCGCAGCCCGGCAAGCAACTGGTCGCCGTCGCCACCGAGCACCACCGCCCGATGCTCGAAGGCCGTGCGGCCAGCCAACGACCATCCGACATCGGCCGGGTCCAACTCCGGATGTACGGCGAGGTGCTGGGCTAGCCGGGCTGCCTGCTTGGCCAGCCCCGGGGGGGTCTTGGCCGACACCACCCACGGCAGCACCGGTGGCTTTACTGCGGTCTCGCGCGGCTCGGCAGGCGGAGCGGCCTCGATAATGATGTGCGCGTTCGTGCCGCTAATCCCGAACGACGACACCCCCGCGCGGCGCACCTTGCCTGCGGCCGGCTCGGCAGGCCAGGGCCGCGGTTCAGTCAGCAACGCTACGGAGCCCGCCGACCAATCCACATGGGGACTGGGCACATCCACATGCAACGTCGCCGGCAATACCCCATGGCGCATCGCCTGCACCATCTTGATCACACCCGCCACCCCGGCGGCGGCCTGAGTGTGGCCCATGTTCGACTTGATCGAACCCAACCACAGCGGTTGCGCACGGTTTTGCCCATAGGTCGCCAAAAGGGCTTGCGCCTCAATAGGGTCGCCCAACGTGGTGCCGGTCCCGTGGCCCTCCACAACATCCACATCCGCCGGGCTAAGGCCCGCGTTTGCCAACGCCGCGCGCACCACCCGCTGCTGCGACGGCCCATTCGGGGCCGTCAACCCGTTAGACGCCCCATCCTGATTAACCGCCGAGCCCCGTACCACCGCCAATACCGGATGGCCCAACCGGCGTGCATCAGAAAGCCGCTCCACCACCAACATCGCGCCGCCCTCGGACCAGCCGACACCGTCGGCGGCGCCCGCGTAGGGCTTACAGCGGCCATCGGGTGCAAGCCCGCGGTGTCGGCTGAACTCCACGAAGACCGTCGGGGTTGCGTTCACCGTCGCGCCGCCCGCCAGCGCCAGATCGCATTCGCCGGATCGCAGCGACTGCACCGCCATATGCAGCGCGACCAACGACGACGAGCACGCGGTGTCGACCGACACCGCGGGGCCTTCCAGCCCCAGCACGTAGGCCACCCGGCCGGTGGCCACACTCGAGGTCATGCCGGTCAGCCGGTAGCCCTCGATCTCTTCCGCGAGCATGCCGTAGCCCTGGACGATGATGCCGGCGAATACGCCGGTGGCGCTGCCCCGCAACGAGGTCGGGTCAATCCCGGCTCGCTCCAACGCTTCCCAGGACAGCTCTAGCAGCATTCGGTGCTGGGGGTCGGTGGCCAGCGCCTCGGCGGGTGACACACCGAAGAACCCAGCATCGAAACCCGCGACGTCGTCGACGAATCCGCCGTACCGGGTGTAGGACTTGTGTGGCGCATCGGGATCAGGGTCGAACAATCCGTCCAAGTCCCAGCCACGGTCGGTGGGGAACTCCGACATGACGTCGCGGTTCTCAGCCACCATGTCCCACAGGGCCTCAGGGGCATCCACGCCGCCAGGGAAGCGGCACGACATGCCGACGATCGCGATCGGTTCGCTCGACCGTTCCAGCAGCGCGCGGTTCTTGCTCTTCAGGCGCTCGACCTGCACCAGCGCTTTGCGCAGTGCCTCGGTCGCATGCTGGAGCTGATCAGCCATGTCGCTATTCCTCGCTTGGTTGTCCGGTGAATGCGGGCTCACCGCGCAACAGGAGTCTGTACACGCAGCGATGTCGGACTGGTCCGCGAACCCACACCGTCATTGGTGAGCAGCAAGGCCAACCTCGGCACGATGCGTCAACACTCCCGATATCCCCCGGCTTTATACACGTCGCGGTGCCGCCGCGCCGTGTTGCCCGCCCGATTCGCCGGCCAGGCCCACGGCCAACCGCACCGCCCAGCCGTCATGGCGCGACTGTACCTGTAATCGGCGGTCAGCGGTCACCGTGGTCAACGTCCTGCGGCAGCGGTGGCAAACCGGGCTCAGCGCCAGCCATCGGCCGCTTCGACGGCCTGCAGCAGCGCGTCGCACAACTCCCGCAATTCGGCCTTCTCGGCGCCTTCGTCCAGCGCCGTGGCGACGTCTTCGGCAGCGCAGCGCACCTGATAGACACGGTCCGACAGCTCGGCGGCCTCGCGTGCCGACAGCACCACAGCATCGGCTGGCAGCGCACTAACTCCGTTGATCAAGGCCCGCTGCTCGTAGGCCCGTTGCCGACAGGATTGCCGGCAGTACTGTCGCCGCCGGCCCATCCCGGTATCGGCGACGTCACGACCACACCAGCGGCACGGCTGGGATCTGCTGCGACGGGCCACGCCTGAAGACTGTAACGGTGCGCGCATCGCAATCCCGGTATCATGGGTGGTCGCGTCGCGTTGCGCGGGCGACGGTCCGGGCACGGGGAACGCAAGAGCCCGCCCGCGCGTTGTCAAGCCGAAGAGAATTAGCTCAGAGGAGTTCGGAGGAGTAGGCCCATGGCTGATCGCGTCCTAAGGGGTAGTCGCCTCGGCGCCGTGAGCTACGAGACTGACCGCAACCATGACCTGGCGCCACGCCAGATTGCGCGATACCGCACCGAGAACGGCGAGGAGTTCGAGGTTCCCTTCGCCGACGACGCCGAAATCCCCGGTACCTGGCTGTGCCGCAACGGTATGGAAGGCGTTTTGATCGAGGGCGATTTGCCTGAGCCGAAGAAGGTCAAGCCGCCGCGTACGCACTGGGACATGCTGCTGGAGCGGCGCACGATCGAGGAGCTCGACGAGCTGCTCAAGGAGCGCCTGGAAATCATCAGGCAGCGCCGTCGCGGTAGCTGACGGCACAATCCCCTAGCGTTCAGGGCTGCTGGGCGCAGTGATTGCAGCCCGGCGTGATCGGCCGTCCAGCCGCCCGTTGATCCCCCACTGGGCGACCTTCACGATCGCTTCGCGGATGTTCGATCCGCTCATTTTCGACACGCCGAGTTCGCGCTCGGTGAAGGTGATGGGCACCTCCACGACGGTGAAGCCGTTGCTGATGGTGCGCCAGGTCAGGTCTATCTGGAAGCAGTAGCCCTTGGAGTCCACCGCCGACAGGTCGATGGTCTCCAGCACCTCCCGCCGGTACGCCCGGTAGCCGGCAGTGATGTCGTTCACGCCGATGCCCAGCATCAGCCGCGAATAGGTGTTGGCCACCTTCGACAGCGCCACTCGCCGCCATGGCCAGTTGCGCACCATCCCGCCGTCGATGTAGCGCGAACCGATGACCAGATCGGCTCCGGCATCGACGGCGTCCAGCAACCGGTGCAGTTGCTCGGGCGCATGGCTGCCGTCGGCGTCCATCTCGACCAGGACCGAGTACTGCTCCGCCAGCCCCCAGCCGAAACCGGCCAGGTAGGCCGCACCGAGACCGTCCTTGGTGGTGCGGTGCATGACATGCAGCCAGTCGGAGTTCGTCGACGCCAGTTCGTCGGCGAGTTGCCCGGTACCGTCCGGGCTGTCGTCGTCGACCACGAGCACGTGCACATCCGGGCGGGCCTGGTGCAGCCGCTGCAGGATCAGCGGCAGGTTCTCCCGCTCGTTGAAGGTGGGGATGATCACCAGGGTGCGCTGGCTGGGACGCTCTCCCGTAGCGCCGGATGTCGACTGGCCGGTGGTCATGTCGCTCCTTTGTCTGGCCCGGACCGGGCTGCATGTCGCCCGCCTTCGGCGGGGGTTTCGTCATCACCCGCATGGGACGCGGCGTCTTCACCGTCGTCGAGCGGGGCGTCGTCGAATCGGTCCGCAGGCGCAGCGGCGTCGTGTGTGGGCCGCAACCGGCTGCGCTTGGGACGCGGGAACCACCCATTGTGCCTTATGGCAGCGAGCACTGCCGCCGCGGCGGCGATCACCAGAATCCATTGCACGATCGATCTCCAGCGGGCGGCCGGTGTCGTCGTGGTCTTGAGCCGCACCTGGCTGTCCAGGTAGGCGGGCACGAAGAAGTCGGTGCGTGCCAGCTCGCGGCCGTCCGGCGCGACCACCGCACTGATCCCGGTGTTGCTGGCGACCACGACGTAGCGGTCGAGCTCCACCGCGCGAACCTTGGCGAAGGCCAGCTGCTGCTCGCTCATCCGCTGGTTGAAGTTGGCGTTGTTGGCGGGCACCGCCAGCACCTGCGCGCCGTTGTGGACGGATTCGCGCAGCGCGCGGTCGAAAATCACTTCCCAGCAGGTAGCCACTCCGACCGGCACGCCGCCGGCGTGCACCACTCCAGTGCTTTCGCCCGGCACGATATTGCTCGCCCAGTCAGCCAGCGCGGTGAGATGGCGGAAAAACCCCCGCCAGGGTAGGTACTCGCCGAACGGCTGCACGATCTGCTTGTCGTGCCGGTCGCCTGCCCCGGTTCGCGGGTTCCACACGATCACGGTGTTGCGGGCGGCCGGTTTCGCGCCGCTCGCGCCGGGAACGTCGGTGAGCGTGCCGACCAGGATCGGCGCACCGATCGCGTCGACGGCGGCAGTGATCTGCTGGGCGGCATCCGCGTTCAGCAGCGGATCGATTTCCGAGGCGTCCTCCGGCCAGATGACGAACTGCGGTTGCGGGGCCCGACCGGCATGGACGTCGTCGGCCAGCCGGATCGTCTCCCGGACGTGGTTGTGCAGCACCGCGAGCCGTTGTGCGTTGAATTCGAGTCCGAGTCGCGGGACGTTGCCCTGTACCGCGGCCACGGTGACGGTCGCGTCGTTACCGGCTCCCGCCCCCGAGTGCCGGACCGGCGGCCACACGATGATGCTGGCCAACAGCGCCACGCAGATACACATCCCGGGCAACACCACCGCCGGAGGCGCGTCCGCCGTACCAGTGGAGCGGGTGTCACGGCTGTCTCGAGACCACGCGACGATCTCCAACGTGATCGCCGTCAGGCTGCAACCGATCAGCACGATCGCCGTCGACAACACCGACACACCGCCGAGGCGGACCAGCGGCAAAAACGGTCCGTCGGTCTGGCCGGCAGCCACCACGCCCCAGGGAAACCCGCCGAACGGCACCGTGCACTTCACCCACTCCTGTGCTGCCCACAGCAGCGCAAACCAGATCGGCCAACCGGGCAGTCGCCGTACCACCACGGCCAGCAAACCGAAAAAGGCGGGAAACAGCGCGCACACGATGACCAACGCCGCCAACGGCATCGCGCCGACGAGCTTGGCGATCCAGGGCAGCAACGGCAAATAGAACGCCAGCCCGAACAGATACCCGTATCCCAAGCCGCCGAGCAGTGTGGTGGCCGGACGGGTAAGCACCCAGGCCAGCAGAGCGAACGCGACGATCGCGGCCCACCACCAGTTGAAACTGGGGAAACTGGCACACAGCAGTAAACCGGCCGCGATCGTGATCGCCAGCCGCGGCAACCGAGGCAGCAGGGCCTTGATTAAGCGCGGCAGCAGCACGGCGCGCAGCCAACCAAGACTTGTGGCCCGGACGTTGGCCAGTCGGTGTCGCGGCGCTAGCCGCCGACCCGGGTCTTCTGGCGAAGCGGCGGAATCGTCGTCAGCATCGTATGGAGCATCCAGGGTGTCGCCGGAGGCAGTGTCGGTATCGGCATCGTCGTCGGCGTCAAGGTGTGTGGCACCCGTGTCGTCGTCGCCGATCGCCGGGATGATCTCGGTGACGTCGTTGTACCGCGCTCCTCGAGGCAGCCACTTGGGTGTCTTAGCCATGGATGACCGCACCCCGGTGCACCGTTTGCCGACAATGCGGCAACGTGTCGGTCGGGCCCAGCCGTGGTAATGCGGGCGTCCTCGAGCGAGGGTCGGTCGACCAGCGCTGGACCGCATCGTCGGGAGCGCTCAGTTCGAGTTCACCGACCTCCCACACCGCGTACGACGCGGGCGCGCCCGGAACCAGCGTGCCCGTGACTCCGTCCCGGACGCCGCAGGCACGCCAGCCACCGCGGGTGGCGGCAGCAAACGCGGCCCGCGTCGACACCGCGCTGCCCGGAGTGCGGTGAGCGGTGGCCGCACGCACCGTGGCCCAGGGATCCAAGCCCGTCACCGGAGCGTCGGAGCCGAACGCGAGAGGCACGCCTTGCGATGCTAACAGCGCAAACGGGTTGAGCCGGGTGCCTCGGTCAGGCCCGAGTCGGCGGGCATACAGCCCGTCGTCACCGCCCCACAGCGCATCGAAGTTGGGCTGCATGCTCGCGATCACCCCCCATGCGCCCAGCTTGGCCGCCTGCTCAGAGGTCACCATCTCCAGATGCTCCAAGCGGTGCCCGCAGCGGGCGACGGCCGTGACCCCGAGATCGTCGACGACCCGCTCCAGCGCGCCGACCGCCGCCGAGACCGCAGCGTCGCCGATGACGTGAAAACCGGCCGTCACACCCGCCTCGGTGCACGCCCGGACATGAGTCGTGATCGCATCGGGATCCAGATAGCAGACCCCCGTGCAGTCCGGGTCATCGTGGTAGGGCTCGTGAAGCCACGCGGTGTGCGAACCGAGCGCGCCGTCGACGAACAGATCGCCTGCCAGCCCGTGGGCGCCGGTTTCCTCGAGGATGGCGCGGGCTTGGGCGGCGCTGGTGACGGCTTCACCCCAGTAGCCGATCACCTCGACACCGTGAGCGGTGTTGCGCAGCTGCTGCCAGTCATCGAGGCCGCCGATGTCGGGGCCGGCGCATTCGTGCACCCCGACGATGCCGGACGCGGCCGCGGCGTCCAGCGCCGCGGCTCGGGCCTCAGCGAGCTGCGCGTTGGTCAGCAGGTCGCGTGCCATGGCGCGGGCCAGGTGATGGGCGTCGCCGGTCAGCGGTTGCTGTTCGGCCGGACGAGGGGCCACGGCTGGCAAGGCCGGGATCAGCCGCCGCAGCCCGGTCGAGGCCAGCGCGGAGTGGGCGTCGATGCGGGTCAGATAGGCCGGCCGTTCTCCTACCGCCGCGTCGAGGTCGGCGGTTGTCGGTGGTTGGTTTTCCGGCCATGCGGATTCCTCCCAGCCGTGGCCCCACAGTGGAAGGCCCGGATGTGCGGCCGCGTAGTCGGCGATCAGCTGCAGGCAATGCGGGAGCGACCTCGCGGACCGCAGATCCAGCCCGGTGAGCGTCAGACCCGTGGCAGTGACGTGCAGGTGACTGTCGACGAATGCGGGCGCGACGAAGCCGCCGTCGAGATCGACCACATCGGCGTCCGGAAACTGGTCGCGACTGATGGCGTCGCTGCCGAGCCAGGCCACGACGCCGTCGTGCACCGCCATCGCGGTGGCCTCCGGGTGCGACGGGCTGTGGACGCGGCCGTTGACCAGCAGCCGTACCGGAGTCGGCATCACACCGGCAAAACTACGAGGTTCGCGGTGGCAGAGGGAGCGGCTCAACGTCGCTGACGTCGATGACTTCGCCGTCGATGACGTCCGGCTGCGCGGCGCGGGACCGCTCCTCGGCGAGTGTGGTGAAGATGATCAGCGGACGCCCGGCAACGCGGGCCGCCATCCCGGCCAGCAGCGGTCGTGCCAACGCCCGGGTGGGAGGCAGCAGAAGCAGCAGTCCGGCCGCGGTGGTGACCAGTCCCGGGACCAGAACCAGGACAGCGCCCAGCGCAACGAGCGCGCCATCGGTGAGCGCACCGGGTGACCGCAGCCGGCCCAGGTGGCGCTTGACCTGTGAACCCGCGGCCGCGATGCCTGCAACAAAGGTGGCCAGCAGAATCAGCAGCGTCCATCCGATACCGATCGTCGATGCCAGAGCCACCACCGCCGCAAGCTCGATTAGCACGTAGGCGAGAAAAAGCCGCGACACCATGTGAGGCCAACGTCTGGCGGCGCCGTCGAAGTTCCACAACCGGCAGCCGCTGCAGTTAGATAAGCGTCATGACCACCATCGAGATTGACACCCCGGCCGGTCCGATCGATGCGCTGTTGAGTGTTCCCGACGGGCAGGGTCCGTGGCCGGGCGTCGTCGTGATTCACGACGCGATCGGCTACGAGCCCGACAAGCAGCAGATCTCCGATCACATCGCGGCGGCCGGATATGTGGCGATCACACCGAATCTGTTCGCGCGTGGCGGCAGGGCTCGCTGCTTGATGAAGGTGTTTCGCGATCTGTTCAGTAAGCAGGGCGCCGCGTTTGACGACATCTTGTCCGCCCGCGACTACCTGCAGTCGCGGCCGGAGTGTTCGGGGCGGATCGGCATCGCCGGCTTCTGCATGGGAGGACAGTTCGCGTTGGTCATGGCGCCCAAGGGTTTTGGCGCCTCAGCACCGTTCTACGGCACGCCGCTCCCCCGTCACCTCGACGAAGCCCTCAACGGCGCGTGCCCGATCGTGGCCAGCTTCGGAGCCCGCGACCCGCTGGGGATCGGCGCACCGAATCGGCTACACCGGCTTCTCGAGCACAAAGGCATCCCCAACGATGTGAAGGTCTATCCCCGCGCCGGGCACAGTTTTGCCAACAAACTGCCGGCCCAGCCGCTGTTGCGCATCACCGGGTTCGGCTACAACGAAGCGGCCAGCGAGGACGCCTGGGCTCGGGTGTTCGCCTTCTTCGGCGAACATCTGGGAAAGGGAGCGCCGGCGTAGCTCACCCCTCGAGGTCACCCTCGGTTTCCAGTAGCACTTGGCGCAATCCGTCGAGGGTAGCCGGTTGCGGATCGCTCCACATGCCGCGGCTGACGGCCTCCAGCAGCCGCTCGGCCATGCCGTGCAGCGCCCACGGGTTGGACTCGGCCATGAATTTACGGTTCTCGGCATCCAGCACATACCGCTCAGTGAGCTGCTCGTACATCCAATCGGCCATGACGCCCGCCGTGGCGTCGTAGCCGAACAGGTAGTCGACCGTCGCGGCCATTTCAAAAGCGCCTTTGTAGCCGTGCCGGCGCATCGCGGTCATCCAGCGCGGATTGACCACCCGGGCACGGAACACCCGGGTTGTCTCCTCCGAGAGGGTGCGGGTGCGGACCGCGTCGGGACGGGTGTTGTCGCCGATGTAGGCCGCCGGGGCCTGACCGGTCAGCGCGCGCACGGTGGCCACCATGCCGCCGTGGTACTGGAAGTAGTCGTCGGAGTCGGCGATGTCGTGCTCGCGGGTGTCGGTGTTCTTGGCGGCGACCGCGATACGGCGGTATTGGCGGTTCATGTCGTCGACCGCCGGCCGGCCGTCAAGGTCGCGGCCGTAGGCATACCCGCCCCATGCGGTGTACACGTGGGCGAGGTCGGCGTCGTCCCGCCAGTTGCGGCTGTCGATCAGCTGCAGCAGCCCCGCGCCGTAGGTGCCTGGTTTGGATCCGAAAACCCTTGTGGTGGCGCGACGTTGGTCGCCGTGCTGCGCTAGGTCTGCCTTCGCGTGGGCGCGGACATAATTGTCGTCAAGGGGTTCGTCGAGTTCGGCGACCAACCGCACTGCGTCGTCCAGCATGGTCACCACATGCGGGAACGCATCGCGGAAGAATCCCGAGATGCGCACCGTCACGTCGATGCGGGGGCGACCCAGTTCGGCCACCGGGATGGGTTCCAGGTTGACGACTCGCCGCGACGCGTCGTCCCACACCGGGCGGACACCAAGCAGAGCAAGCACTTCGGCGATGTCGTCGCCAGCAGTGCGCATCGCCGACGTGCCCCACACCGACAGGCCGACCGATCGCGGCCAGCGACCGTAGTCGTCGCGGTAGCGGGTAAGAAGCGAATCTGCCAGCGCCACACCGGTTTCCCACGCCAACCGAGACGGCACGGCTTTGGGGTCGACGGAGTAGAAGTTGCGCCCGGTGGGCAGCACGTTGACCAGGCCGCGCAAGGGCGACCCCGACGGCCCAGCCGCGATGAACCGGCCATCCAATGCGTTTAGTATCTGGTCGATTTCGTTCGCCGTGCCGGCGAGCCGGGGAACTACTTCGGTGGCGGCGAAGCGCAGCACCGCTGCTACGTCGGCGTTGTCGGTGATGTTTTCTACGGCGCCGGGATCCCAGCCGCTGTCCTGCAGTGCTTGTAGCAGTTGGCGGGCTTGGGTTTCGGCCTGGTCGACGGAGATGCGCCCGTCGCTGCCGTCCTCGTCGAGTCCCAGCACCTGGCGCAGCCCGGGCACAGACATCTGCCCGCCGAACAGCTGGCGGGCCCGCAGGATCGCCAGCACGAGGTTGAGCTGAGCTTCGCCGGTTGGCGTTTGGCCCAGGACGTGCAGACCGTCACGGATCTGGACATCCTTGATCTCGCACAGCCACCCGTCGACGTGGAGCAACAGCTCGTCGAAAGAGTCGTCTTCGGGGCGTTCGGTCAGGCCCAGGTCGTGGTCCATCTTGGCGGCCCGGATCAACGTCCAAATCTGCTGGCGGATCGCCGGCAGCTTGCCCGGGTCCAGCGCCGCGACGGCGGCATGCTCGTCGAGCAGCTGCTCCAATCGGGCGATGTCGCCGTAGGTTTCGGCGCGCGCCATCGGCGGGATGAGGTGGTCGACGAGCACGGCGTGCGCGCGCCGCTTGGCCTGGGTGCCTTCTCCAGGGTCGTTGACCAAAAACGGGTAGACCAGCGGCAGGTTGCCCAGCGCCGCGTCGGACGCGCAGGCCGCCGACAGTCCCAGCGTCTTGCCCGGCAGCCACTCGAGATTGCCGTGCTTACCCAGATGCACCACGGCGTGGGCCCGGAAGCCGGCGTCGAGCCAGTGGTAGGCCGCCAGATAGTGGTGGCTGGGCGGCAGGTCCGGGTCGTGATAGATAGCCACGGGGTTATCACCGAAGCCGCGGGGCGGCTGGATCATGAGCACCACATTGCCGGCTTCGATTGCCGCGATGACGATTTCGCCGTCGGGGTCGCTGGCCCGGTCGACGAACAGGTCACCGGGCGGCGGGCCCCAATGCTTTTGCACCGCGTCAGTGAAATCGGCAGGCAGGGTGGCAAACCACGCGCGATAGTCCTTGGCCGACACCCGGATTGGGTTGCCGGCCAGCTGGCCAGTGGTAAGCCAATCGGGATCCTGGCCGCCGCGTTCGATCAGCGCATGCACCAGCGCGTCGCCGTCTTGAGCGTCGACGCCGGGGACATCGCCGACCCGATAACCGTGCTCGCGCATCGCCCGCAGCAGCATGACGGCGCTGGCCGGGGTGTCCAGGCCGACCGCGTTGCCGATCCGGGCGTGCTTGGTCGGGTAGGCCGAAAACACGATCGCCACCCGCTTGTCGGCGTTGGCGACCCGGCGCAGCTCGGCGTGGCGCACCGCCAGACCGGCAACCCGGGCGCAGCGCTCCCGGTCGGCCACGTAGGAGATCAGGCCTTCGTCGTCGATTTCCTTGAACGAGAATGGGACTGTGATGATGCGCCCGTCGAACTCCGGCACCGCGACCTGGCTGGCCACGTCGAGCGGGCTCAGCCCGTCGTCGTTGTCCTGCCACTGTTTTTGCGAGCTGGTCAGGCACAGCCCTTGCAGAATCGGAATGTCCAGGGCGGCAAGATGTTCCACGTTCCAGGAATCGTCGCCGCCAGCGGCGGATTTGGCGGGGGTCACTCCCCCGGCAGCCAACACGGTGACCACCATCGCGTCGGCTTGGGCCAATGTCTCCAGCATGTCGGGCTCTGCTGTGCGCAGCGATGCGCAATACATCGGCAGCGGCCGGCCGCCTGCGGCTTCGATCGCATCGCAGAGGGCTTCGACGTAGGCGGTGTTGCCTGCGAGGTGCTGGGCCCGGTAGTAGAGCACCGCGATCGTCGGGCCGATCGCAACCGCGGCGGAGCCGGGGGAAGCGGGTCGGCCCGCATCAAAGCGGCCCTCGATGTCGGCCGCGGCCCGCTTCAACACCCCCCACATCGGTGTGCTCACCGGTGGGCTGAAGCCGAAGCCGGTCATCAGCAGGGTGTCGGATAAGAACGCGTGCAGTTGATGCAGGTTGGCCACACCGCCCTGGGCCAGATAGATGTGGGTTTGCACAGCGATGCCCGCGGGCACCGTCGACCGATCGGTCAGGTCGGCGTCGGGTGACTGCTCCCCGCTGACCAGGATCGCCGGGATTCCGCTGGCCAGCACCGTGTCGATGCCGTCCTGCCAGGCGCGGTAGCCGCCGAGAAGGCGGACAACGGCGATGTCAGCGCCGTTGAGCAAGTCGGGCAGCTCATCGGGCAGCAGCCGGGCCGGGTTGGCCCACCGATAGTTGGCGCCGCTGGCGCGCGCGGTGATCAGGTCTGTGTCGGACGTCGACAGCAACAGCACGGTTGGCTGGGGCACCCGTCATTCGTACCGCAGGCCGTGCGGGGCGCTGCCGACGGCACCCTTAGGCGCCGCGCTCGCCGGTGGTTAACTGCAGCAATGCAACGTCTACCCGAATCAGCCCGCCGCTTCTACGATCGCTTCGAGCCCATCCATGCCGTCACCTACTTCGCGCCGGAAGCGCGCGCCGCTTTAGACGCGTTGGGCTATCGCGGATTCTGGATGGGTTACTTCGCCGCGCGGTCGGCGCCGCTGGGACCGGTGGCGCCACCTGTTGTCACGGCGCTGTTCTACAACTTCGCACCAGCGCGCGTGGCCAAAGCCCTTCCCGCGGCGTGGGAAATCGCCGGCCCGCAGTCGGCTTTGCGGGCCCGCGAAGAGTCCGCGGTGGCCGCGTTACACCGATACGGCGTGCGCGGCGACGACGAAAATGTCGGAACTGCAGTTGGATTGGTAGCAAAAGCGGTGCGGACGGCATCGGTGGACGGCCGGGCGCTGTATGCGGCCAACCTAGCGCTGCCCTGGCCGACGGAACCGGTGGCCGCGCTGTGGCATGCGACCACTTTGCTGCGCGAGCATCGCGGTGACGGGCATGTAGCGGTGCTGGCCGCCGCAGGGGTGTCCGGGCGAGAATCCAATGTGCTGCATGCCGCGGCCGGAGCGGTGACCGCGGACTACATCAAGCGCACTCGCCACTACGACGACGCCGAGTGGCGCGCCTGCGAGCGGAGCCTGGCCGACCGCGGGCTGCTAACTGACGACGGGTCGCTGACCGCCTCCGGCACTGAGCTCAAACAACATGTCGAGGCCACCACGGACGCGCTGTCGCTGCGCGCGTTCGACGGTCTGCAGGACGATGAACTCGCGGCATTGTTGGCGGCGTTGACGCCAATCGCGAAGGCGGTCATCGCCGGTGGGGACATGCCGGCCACCACACCGATGACACTGCGGCGCGACTTCTGATGCGATGACCGGAAGACGGCTCACCTAAGCGACGACAGGACATCCGCCTCGGCGAGCGAAGCGACCCCCGGTTCACAGACCTAATCACCCGAGATCCTTGCCGTTGAGCGGGAAATTCTTCGCCCCAAAAGCCGCCTTAAGTTTCTAATAATCGTTTGAGTTGCTGGCCATACAGGTTGAGCGACTCGACAGTCAACATGTTTTCGTGTGTGCAGTCGATTGAGCACTCGGTGATGTCGCCAGCAACGTACGGCCGCCAGCTTTGCATCAGCGACGAAGCGCGATCACTCTCGTCCCGCACAGCGGCAAAAATGGTCATGTTCCCATCGAAAATGCGAGGTTGGTGGGCTCGCTGCAACTCGATGTTGCGGTTGAGGTTTTGAGTGAGCCAATCTATAAGCCGTTTGTAGCGAGGAAATTCTTTGACTCCTCGTTCGAGCATTACCCTTTCTAGCTGCTGGTAGGTGAGTGGCTCCCCCTGCTCGGGAACCTCTATACCGTAGAACCGCAAGGCTTCTTCTAGTATCTGTCTGTCCTCTAGAGGATGGTTTGGTATTGGCACGCCGTCATCGAGACTGAGTTGAGCGTCGAAAAGAATAAGGCGTGCGGTTACGTATCCACGTTGCTGAAGCTCAATGGCGACTTCATGGGCGACGATGCCGCCAAAAGACCAGCCCAGAAGATTGTATGGCCCCGTACGATTAACCGCTTGGATCCTGTCGGCATAGTTCTTCGCCATATCGCGAATTGACTGAGGTTCAGCTTCGTCGCTCAGTAGGACCTGTTGAATCCCAATGATTGGGCACTCCAAATAATTAGCAAGGCGCTGATACGGCCAGCTCATGCCACCGCCGGGATGGATGCAGAACAGCGGAACACCGGTACCCTCCTTGAGGATCTCAACAGGGACTACTTCCAGCTGGCTGGCGTGTGTGCCCAACTGTCGGCTCAAGCTTCGAACGGACGGCGCGTGGAACAAGGTGCGCACCGCAAGGTCGGTATCGAGGCGAGTGTTGATCTCGGCGATCACTCGCATCGCTGAAAGCGAATCCCCACCCAAATCGAAGAACGAGTCATCGACCCCGACTCGCTCGAGCCCGAGTACCTCTGCGTAGATGCCGGCCAGGATCTCC
>NZ_DASRBZ010000515.1:0-4104 GCF_035653355.1 Mycobacterium sp.
CGGCCCATCGCGTCATAGCCGGTGGTCGAGTCGGTTTGGAAAGTCAGGGTGCCGGAGGTATCGGTGACAGCCTTAGACACGCTCGTCGGATTCCCGGCTGAGGGCGCGGCGCCGAGAGTGGTGGAGCCGTCGAAATAGGTGCGGGTGTCCGAGAGGATGCTCGCGGTGGTCAACGATCCGGCAGACGCGGGGCAGGCCTGGGCGGCGGTGATCGACTCAGCGACCGCGCCGGTGATCCACACGCTCGGGGTGCTCGTCTGCGGTTTCGGCAGCGGACCGGCATACGTGGTCTGCTGGCAGGACTCGGCGATGGTCGGGCCCGAGGTGTCGGTCAGCACTGGGCGGCCGAACGCGTCATACGTGGTCTTCACCGTCTTGACCTGGGTTCCGCCGGCGGCGAGATCCGTGATCGTGCGCACCTGGGCCGGGGCGACCATCGTCGCGTTCAGCGTGGGCAGCCCGGATACCGTCATCGAGCCCGTGGTCGCCGTCACGGCCAAGGTGTTGATGGTGGCGGCGATCTCGAGGCCGTTGACGCCCTGGAGCTTCTCGGTCTCCAGCACTTGGTCGGCGAAGGCGTTGTTGTCCGGGTAGGAGTCGCCTAGCGAGTCGGTGGCGTTCGCGGTGCGGGTGCCGTTGTTGGGCAGCACGTCGCCGTTCAGGCCGCGGTAGTAGAGCGTCTTGGTCTCGGTCTGCGCGTCCGCGGTGCCGTTGGGGCTGTTGTTCGTGGTGTCGCCGAACAGCGTGTCGACCTCGGGATAGCCGCGGAACTGCCCATAGGTGCGGTTGGCCGCCTTGACCAGTTGGTTGTCGTCGTAGTGCCAGAGCACTGCGCCGGGCGGGTACTGGTACTGGGTGATCTGCTGCGGTGTCAGATCCTCGGGATCGGCTACGGTGACCTTTGTCACGACGTACTTGTTGAAGTAGTCGAGGATCGCGGCCTTCTTGCCCGCGGGCGTCCAGTACACCGGGTAACACAGGCCGGTGTTCTGCGACGGGTCCGCCGGGATGTCGGTCAGCGCGCAGGTCGTGGAGTAGAAGACGTCGATCAGCTCGCCGGTCTCGGTTTCGATCCCAGTCAGCCGCCAGTGCAGCATCCCCGGTTCGGTGTTGTAGCCGGGCACCCGGTTGTTCATCAGGCCGTTGGCGTAGGTGAAGTCCACCGGCGGCTCGGCCAGTGTCGCGCCGGATGCGTTGTAGCCGGTGCGGGTGATCGAGTTGAGCAGCAGTTCGTCGTCGCCCTGCGTGGAGAACGATTGCCCGAGCGTGTAGCCGTCCACCGGCAGCGGCGTGGTGGAGCCGGCGGGGTAGTACTCCGTGGTGATCTTGTCGACGCGGTACTCGCTGAAGAACGTCGGCGCGGGGTTGTTGCAGGTGCCGGTCGAGGCGCACAGCTGGTCGACCGGGGTGTCCGGCCACGCCGCGGTGTTCGTGCTGTTGAAGTCGCAGGTCGTGGAGCCGCCGGCGAAGCAGCGCACGTCGGTGCCGAACACGACCTTCTGCGGGGCGGAGCTGCCGTAGATCGATCCGCCGCTCTCGTGCAGCCCGTAGTCGATCTCAGTCGGGTACCCGCCGCGGTCGTACGCCACCGGCGTGGTCTTCTGGTCCGCGCCGTAGTAGTTGACTTCGGGCTGGTAGTAGTACGCCTGGGCGTTGCCGTTCGTATCGATGACGAAGTCGAGGTTCCACTGCCAGGCCTGCGAGCAGGAGGCGTCGGCGAAGGTGGCGTTGTAGCACGGGTCGCCCGAGTGCGCGCCGTACACCGGTTCGGTCCAGGTCGAGTTCGTCGAGGCGTCACCGGACGCCCAGCCCGGTCCTCGGTTCTTGCCGAAGTAGTACTGGGTGCCGTCCGGCGTGGTCACCAGCCAGTAGCCGTTGTCGTGGGTGCCGTTGGCCGTGTCGGTGGAGCTGCCGGTCAGGAACTGCACCCGGTCCCCGGAGTCCTGCTCCTCGTGCCAGGTGCCGTGCGAGTCCACGATCAGCGGGGTGGACCTGCCGTCGAGCACCAAGGTGACGACCTGTCCGGCCCAGCAGTTGTCGTAGTCGTTGGCGATCGCGCCCTCGGGGTCGTCCGCGCAGTCCGTGTACGCGCGGGAGATGTAGCTGCTGGAGAGGGTGAAGCCCTCGCCGATGAGTCCGAACTGGTTGTTCGTGGTGGCGATGCGCCCGTCGACGTCGGCGGAGTCGTAGTTCAGCGCGATGTGCGGCGCCGCGCCGGCGGGGGGCTTGGGCACGTTGAGCGGATACGCCCAAGTGAAGTTACCGGCCGCGCCGCCCTGGCTCCACGTTCCGGACGGCGAGACCGGCGCGGCGGTGAAGTCGCCGTTCGTGCCGGAGCCGGCGGTGTCCGCGGCGAACACCATAGTTTGGGCGCCATTCACCGCCGGCGAGGCGCCCGGGGTGGCCGACCGCATCGAGGCCGAGTTGCTCGGCGCGGCCAAGTTCACCGTCGCGGTGACCGTCTTCGCTGCGCCGTCGTTCGTCGAGGCCAGCGGCGTCTGCTTCTGACACGCCGCCACCTGTGGGGTGGTCAGCGCGCACGCGGGGAGCTCGACCAGGCGCAGTCGGCCGGCGAAGTCCGCGCCGCCCGCGTTCTGGAACGAGGAGTAGTCCACGCTCACTGACACCGGACCCGAGCCGGTCTCCGGAGCGAGGGTGAACAAGACCCCGGACACCTTCGCCGCGGTCGCGGCGCTGTGGCTGAGGACCTTCACGGCGACCGACGACGGCGATACCGCCGTCCCGGCGGCGTGCCCGCTCACCGTCGCGGCCGCGGCCTTCACCAGCACCGGCAGCGAACCGGCCCGGCCCGCCTTCGCGGTCGCCGACGGGACCGCCGCGACCGCCGAACCGGCCGCCGGCCACGCCGTGCCGGCCTTCGCCGGATGCGGCGTAGCCGGCAGGCGAGCGGCCCTCGTGCTCTGCGACGTGCGTGGCAGCACCGTGACCTGCTGCGCCGCCGGAGCGTGGAAGACCACGTTCGACGCAAGCGCCGGCCCGCTCACCAGAATGGTTGTCAGCACCAGCGGCATGACCAGCGCCGCATGGTGTCTCAGGCGTGAACGTGAAGCTAAGAATATCCCCATAACGGACGTACCCGCCCCTCGCTCAGGCCAACACAAATCAGCCTATGTATACGAACCCCGCACGTAAACGGCACATCAGATCTCAATATTCACGCCACACAGGAGTCTGACGCGCTACCGTTGGCTAGCTCGCGCAGATCGGTGACAGGAGTTTGAGAGAACTGATGGGCATGATCACACGGGGCCATATCCCAGTCAAGCGAATAGATCGTAGGGGACGAATAACCGGAATCGCGGCGCTCACCGCCGCCGTCCTGGTGGTCGGCACGCTACCGGCTCAGGCCGCGACGCCGAATCCGAGTTCGAGCCCGAACCCGAGCGCGTCATCTGGCACGAACACGCCGCACACCGGGCCGACCGGGGTCGGGCCGAGAAAGGCGAAAATCGGCGAGAGCCCGGTGCCGGGGACCGGCCGGTCCGCCGAGATCAGCGCCTCGGCGCGGGCGCGCGCGACCGGCAAGGCCGTGGCCGTGGACGCGGAGACCACCGAGACCACCGCGGTCACCGCGCTGCCCACCGGCGGGTTCCAGCTGACCTCTACCTCGATGCCGGTGCGGGTCAAGCAGAACGGCGCCTGGCACCCGATCGACTTGGACCTCACCCGCACGGCGGCCGGCTGGACGCCGATCGCCACCGCGCAACCGGTGGTGTTCTCCGCCGGCGGCAGCGGCCCGTTGGTGGTCGCGACCGATCCGGTGAGCGGCAAGCGCATCTCGGTCTCCTGGCCCGGCGCGCTGCCGGCGCCGACCATCGCGGGCGACACGGCCACGTACCCGAATGTGCTGTCCGGGGTCGACTTGCACGTCCAGGCGGTGGACACCGGATACCACGAGGTGCTGATCGTGCACGACGCGGCCGCGGCCGCCGACCCTGGTCTCAAGACTTTGACGTTCAGGGTCAGCGCCGACAACGGTGTGTCGTTCACCGCCGGCGCGCATGGCGCGTTGCGCGCAAGCGCCGGTACGGGCACCGCGTTCACCGCCGCGCAGCCGATGGCCTGGGACTCCACCCCGGCCGG
>NZ_DASRBZ010000516.1:0-2718 GCF_035653355.1 Mycobacterium sp.
GACGCCCGGGATTTGCCGACCATGGACGCCGTCCTGGATGTCGCGCGCCGCAAGTCGGGCAACTACACGGTGCGTCGGCCGTTGGAGATCGGCGCCGCGATGGCCGGCTGCGGCGATCGCACGATGTCCGGGCTCGGCCAATACGGGGCAGCGGTAGGGGAAGCCTTCCAGCTGCGCGACGACGTGCTTGGCGTCTTCGGGTTGACGTCAACGACGGGCAAGCCCAGTGGCGGAGATCTGATCGAACGCAAGCCGACCAGCGTCGTGATGGCCGCACACCAACTGGCCGACGCACCGACCCGCCGTCAACTCACCGAATTGATGAAAAGCGACGACATCGACGACAGCGCGCTCGACCGCTGGCGGGCGTTGATCCTGGCGACGGGCGCGGTGCAATGGATCGAAGAGATGATCGCCAGCCGGGTGGAATCAGCCCGAAAAGCACTGGGCGACATGGACATCGACGAATCGGTTCGCAGCGCGCTGGACAACATGGCTGCCGAGTGCACGGACCGCAGCCAATGAGCCGCTCGTCCCCGAAAGCAGTTCGCTGATGCGCACCGTCACCGGACGCAGCGATCGGGTGGTCGTGGTCGGCGCGGGATTGGCGGGGCTGTCGGCCGCCCTGCACCTGGCCGGCCGCGGCCGCGACGTCACGGTGGTCGAGCGCGAAGCATGGCCTGGGGGGCGTGCGGGCCGGCTCGACGTCGACGGCTATCGGCTCGACACCGGGCCCACGGTGCTGACGATGCCCGACATCATCGACGAAACATTCGCCGCCGTCGGGGACGACCGCTCGACGCGTCTGGAGCTGATGGCGCTCGATCCGGCCTACCGCGCGGTCTTCGCCGACGGCAGCAGCCTCGATGTACACACCGATCCCGAGCACATGGCCGCGGCGATAACGCAGTTCGCCGACGGCACGCAGGCGGCGGGCTACCGCCGGCTACAGGACTGGCTGACCCGGTTGTACCGCACGGAATTCGACGGATTCATCGCCAGAAACTTCGACTCTCCCCTCTCGCTGCTCACTCCGCAGCTGGCGCGGCTGGCCGCGATCGGCGGATTCCGCAAGTGGGACAGCATGGTCAAGCGCTACATCAGCGACCCGCGGTTGCGGCGGGTGTTCACCTTCCAGTCGCTGTACGCCGGTGTCGCGCCGCAGCATGCTCTCGCGGTCTACGCCGTCATCGCCTACATGGATATTGTTGCCGGCGTTTTCTTTCCAAGCGGCGGCGTACGGGCCTTGCCCGATGCGCTGGCCGCCGCGGCGATCGATGCCGGTGTGCGATTCCACTACGGTGCATGCGTCACCGAACTCGAACGCGCCGACCGCCGCGTGGCGGCCGTCCGCACCGACCGGGGTCATCGAATAGCCTGCGACGCAGTGGTTCTGACCACCGAGCTGCCCCAAACCTATGCACTGCTGGGCCGCCGGCCACGCCGCTTGGGGAACCTGCGGCCGGCGCCGTCGGCGGTCGTCGTCCACGTGGCCTGCCCGCGGATGCCGTCGGAAGTAGCGCATCACAGCATCCTGTTCGGCAACGCCTGGGAGCAGACATTCGACGACATCGTCCGTGACGGTCGGCTGATGCGGGACCCCTCGCTGCTGGTCACCAGACCCACCGCCAGCGACTCGAGCCTGGCCCCAGCCGGTCGCGATCTGCTCTACGTTTTGGCACCGGCGCCAAACCTCACCCACCCCGGCATCGACTGGTCCGCTGTCGGCGAAGACTACGCCCAACAACTCCTCGGCGTCGTCGCAGACCGGCTGCTCCCCGGCCTGCACGACGCGCGTGTGCTGCACGCCGTCACCCCCGCTGACTGGGCGCGCCAGGGTATGGCCGCCGGAACACCGTTTGCGCTGTCCCACACGTTTTCCCAAACCGGGCCGTTCCGGCCGGCCAATACCGTACGGGGCATCGACAACGCGGTGCTGGCCGGATCTTCCACAGTGCCCGGCGTCGGTGTGCCGACCGCGTTGATCTCCGGGCGGCTGGCCGCCGACCGCATCACCGGCACGGTCGGACACTCGACGCGACGCGTCATCACGAAAGCCGCACTACGATGATCCGCGCCGAGCTGGACGCTGCCGGCATCGGCGATGCGCGGCTACGCGAAGCATATCGACGCTGCCGCGAAATCAACGCCGCACACGGCCGCACCTTCTTTCTGGCCACCCGACTACTCGCCCCAGATCAGCGTCCGGCCGTGCACGCGCTGTACGGCTTTGCCCGCTACGCTGACGACATTCTCGACGACCTCAACCCGGACCTGGACACCAGCATCCGGGCGCAACGGCTGCAAGGTTTGTCCGACCAGTTCTTCACCGGAGGCGATCACGCCGACCATCCCGTGCTGGCGGCGGTCACCCACACCGCACGCCGGTACAGCATCGCAGCCGAACTGTTCGACGACTTTTTGACCTCGATGCGGATGGATCTGACCGTCACCGACTATCCCAACCGCGCCGCACTCAACCGCTACATCAAAGGCTCAGCCGAAGCGATTGGCCTGCAGCTACTTCCCATCCTGGGCACCATAGGCCCGGCAGAAGAGGCCGCACCATACGCTGCCGCGCTCGGCACGGCTTTCCAGCTCACCAACTTTTTGCGCGACATCGATGAAGACCTTGTGCGCCAACGGGTATACCTGCCGGCCGACGAACTGGCCGCCTACGGCGTCGACCGCGAGGTGCTGATGTGGTGTCACCGTCAT
>NZ_DASRBZ010000517.1:0-6483 GCF_035653355.1 Mycobacterium sp.
CGCCGTCGACCCGCAGGACGCCGGGCCGCACGATCTCGGCGGCGTCGACGTCGAGCAGCCCAGCGGCCTTGAGCGTCAACACGGCTCAGATCACCGGCTCCCTGACGCAGTCCAAGTACGTGGCGCCGCTGTCGGGCACCTTCGGCTGCTTCCACGCCTCGATCGGGAACGACACCGTGATCAGCGACTGCATCAGGTGCATCAGTGTGCGCGCGTCGTCGGGCAGGTCATCGAGTGGGAACTGGTCGCAGTAGGCGATCACGTCGTCGAGGTGGGGGAACGCCGCGTCGTAGAAGGCCTGCATCTCGGCCATGGAGGAGGATAGCCGCTTGGCGTAGCGTTCTGGCTCAGTGGCCAGAGCCCAATCCAAAAACGGCTCCAGGTCGGCGAATTCAGCGGGCAGAGCCATTGTTCCGGTACTCCTTAACGTAGTCTCCGGTCACCTTGTGCAGGTGGCGGAGCAGGATTTCCTGATCACACAGCGGGAATTCGCGGACCACTTTGGTGCCGATCATGGTTTGGGTGGCCTCCAGGGTATTGGCATCCTGCAGTGCATACTCCTTGAATGTCACCGCGGCCAGCTCCTGGGCTAAGCGCTCGCGCGCGTTCCTAGGCGGCACGAAGTAGAGGCTGGTTTCGAAGATGTGCTTGTCGACGGCGGTCGGCCAGTAGTGGTAGGTCAGATACCAGCCAGGTGCCCAGATCAGCAGCATGAGGTTCGGGAAGAAGTGCCACGAATCGATACCCCACTGCGGGGCTCCGGTCGGGTTGATGCCGGGCGGCAACTGGTCGAGCTTCTGGATGACGTCCGGGCGGTCCCACGGGCCGAAGAGCCCGCTGCGCAACTTCCGGTCCATGGGCTTCACCATGTTCAGGTCCGGCGGCGGGGCCTGTCCGCCCCAGGTAGAGATCATCGCGTGCGGGCTTGCTAATTCGTAGTACAGCGCCTCGAAGCCGTGCTTGATGATTTTGGCGGCTTCTTCTTTGGTGTACTGGCCCTGGTGCAGTACGGGGGCATGGTAGAACTCGGCGAACGCGTCGATGAACAGCTTCCAGTTACTGCCGACTTCGGCGCGGTAGGTGTAGACCTCGGTCATCTCGTGGAACGGGTAGCCCTCGATGCCCTTGGCCAGTTGACCCAGGTATTCCCTCAGCGGCTGCGCGTCGGCGTCGAGGTTGACGAAGATAAACCCTTCCCAGACCTCGCAGCGCACCGGGACAAGCCCGTACTGGCTCTTGTCGACGTCGAAGAACTCGTCCTCTTGTTGGATGAAGGTGAGCTCGCCGTCGAGGTTGTAGCGCCAAGCGTGGTACTTGCAGGTGAACTGCCGGCAGGTGCCCGCGGTTTCCTCGTGTGGATAGTCGTTCCACACCAACTTGTTTCCGCGATGGCGGCACACGTTGTGGTACGCCTTGATCGACCCGTCTTTGGTCTTGACCACGATGACCGACGTACCGGGGCCGGCCGAGGGCAACTCCTTGGTGAAGTAGCTGCCGGTGCGTGGTAGCCGCTCCACTCGACCGACGTTGAGCCATGTTCGCTTGAATATCGCCTCGCGCTCGGCTTCAAAGAATTCGGGGTCGATCGAATCGGTGTAGTCGATGGGTGCGGTCCCCAGTTCGGGATAGTTTTCTGTCCAGCTTCCCGCAGCTGGTTTCGGGAAGTGTGCCACGGTGTTTACCTCTCTCGTTCCACTTCGACGCCAAAAGTGTTCAGCGCCATCGCCAGTGCGGTGTAGCCGCCGATGGTGAAGATCAAGTCCATTCGCTGCCGGTCGTCGAGTCGCTCGCCGAGTGCGGCCCAGGTCGCATCCGACAGGTTTGTCTTCTCGTCGAGCTCGTCGACGGAGGCGAAAACCGCGCGGTCGAACTCGTCGGTTGCTTCGCCGGATCGCGCCGCCGCGATGTCGTCGTCGGACAGCCCCACCCGCTTTCCAAGAGCCACGTGGTGTGTCCACTCGTAGGCGCAGCCGCGCCGGTGCGCGACCCGCAGGATGACCTGCTCCCGCACCCTGGGCGGCAGCGTCGACTTGGTCAGCAGATACCCACCGAATCGAAGAAACGCGCGCGCCAACTCCGGATGGCGCGCCAGCGTGGCCAGGAGGTTGCCGGCATCGCGCGGATTGCGGCGATCCTCCGGGAGCATGTCGGCGAGCGATCGCTGCACGGCCTCATCCCACTGATCCGCCGGCAGCGGTTCCAGGCGCATCCGGCCGTCCCCTCTCAGATACCGAGAATCATATTCTCATTTCGAACTAATAGACTTGCACGATTCGGTGAATTGGTCAATGCCGGCGCTCAACCAGCCGTTTTGCCGGCGCCAGCCGTCCAGCAGCGCGCCTCCGCGGCGGCGGTCGCACGGGGCAGATGTTGATTCTCGTCCTGCGAGAAGATAGTTTTCAAAGGTAGAGAACTCCAGGCGGAACCTTGGGGCAGCGGACCCGCGTCCGAGCGAAAGGAACGGCGATGAACAAAGACGACATGATCCTGATCAGCGTCGATGATCACACGGTCGAGCCGCCGGACATGTTCAAGAACCACCTGCCGAAGAAATACCTCGACGACGCGCCCCGGCTGGTGCACAACCCGGATGGCTCGGACACCTGGCAGTTCCGCGACACGGTGATCCCGAACGTGGCGCTCAATGCCGTGGCCGGCCGCCCCAAGGAGGAGTACGGGTTGGAGCCGCAGGGGCTCGATGAGATCCGGCCCGGCTGTTACAACGTCGACGAGCGGATCAAGGACATGAACGCCGGCGGCATCCTGGCCTCGATTTGCTTCCCGTCGTTCCCGGGCTTTGCCGGGCGGCTGTTCGCCACCGAGGACCCGGAATTTTCGGTGGCGTTGGTCCAGGCCTACAACGACTGGCACATCGAAGAATGGTGCGGGGCCTACCCCGCCCGGTTCATCCCCATGGCGTTGCCGGTGATCTGGGATGCCGAGGCGTGTGCTCAAGAGGTGCGGCGCGTCTCCAAGAAAGGGGTGCATGCGCTGACCTTCACCGAAAACCCAGCGGCGATGGGTTACCCGAGCTTCCACGACCCGTACTGGAACCCGCTGTGGAACGCGCTGTGCGACACCAACACCGTGATGAACGTGCACATCGGGTCATCGGGCCGGTTGGCCATCACCGCACCCGACGCGCCGATGGACGTGATGATCACGCTGCAGCCGATGAACATCGTGCAGGCCGCCGCGGATCTACTGTGGTCGCGGCCGATCAAGGAATACCCGGATCTGAAGATCGCGCTGTCGGAGGGCGGTACCGGCTGGATCCCGTACTTCCTCGAGCGGGTGGATCGGACGTTCGAGATGCATTCGACGTGGACCCATCAGAACTTCGGCGGCAAGCTGCCATCCGAGGTTTTCCGCGAACACTTCCTGACCTGCTTCATCAGCGACCCGGTGGGCGTCAAGCTGCGTGACATGATCGGCATCGACAACATCGCTTGGGAGGCTGACTACCCGCACAGCGACTCGATGTGGCCGGGGGCGCCGGAGGAGCTGTGGGACGTCGTGGCCGACAACAACGTGCCCGACGACGACATCAACAAGATGACCCACGAGAACGCAATGCGCTGGTACTCGTTCGACCCATTCAGCCACATCTCCCGTGAGCAGGCGACGGTCGGCGCGCTGCGCAAAGCCGCTGAGGGGCACGATGTTTCGATTCGGGCGCTCAGTCACCACAAAGACAGGTCAGGCTCGTCGTTCGCGGACTTCGCAGCCAACGCGAAAGCGCTGACCGGCAACAAGGACTGAGGCGCCCACCGGGTCTTGTTCCGGTGACCTGCGGCGAGATTGCGTTCAGGGTTGTGATTTTCGCCGATTCACGACCATCACCGCAATCTCGGTGCATGAACTGACCAAAGGAGACTTAGCAGTGCCCGGCGGTGGGATGAACTTCGAGCTGACCGAAGACCAGGAACTGATCCGACGGTCGGTGGCACAACTCGCGCAGAAGTTCGACGACCACTATTGGATGGAAAAAGACCAGGCGCACGAGTTTCCGACCGAGTTCTACCGCGCGATCGCCGACGGCGGCTGGCTCGGTATGACGATTCCCGTCGAATACGGCGGCCACGGTCTCGGGATCACCGAAGCCACTCTGCTGGCCGAAGAGGTCGCCAAATCCGGGGGCGGCATGAACGCCGCCAGCGCAATCCATTTGTCGATCTTCGGTATGCAGCCGGTGGTGGTGCACGGGTCCGAGGAACTCAAGCGCCGAACGCTACCCCGAGTTGTCACAGGGGAACTTCACGTCTGTTTCGGAGTGACCGAACCCGGTGCAGGACTGGACACCTCGCGCATCACCACGTTCGCGAAGCGCGCCGGGGATCACTACGTGGTCAACGGACGCAAGGTGTGGATCTCCAAGGCGCTGGAATCGGAGAAGATCCTTCTGCTCACCCGTACCGAGGCCCACGATGACCTAATAAAAAGAGGGGCCAAGAAGACCGACGGGATGACGCTCTTCCTCACCGATCTCGACCGTGCCCGCGTCGACATCCGCCCGATTCCCAAAATGGGCCGCAACGCCGTCTCCTCCAACGAGTTGTTCATCGACAGCCTCGAGGTACCGGTGGAGGACCGGGTGGGCGAGGAAGGCAAAGGATTTCAGTACATCCTCGACGGCTTGAACCCCGAACGGATGCTGATTGCCGCTGAAGCACTCGGCATCGGGCGGGTCGCGCTGGACAAGGCGGTCAAGTACGCCACCGACCGTGAGGTCTTCGGCCGCCCGATCGGCATGAACCAGGGCATCCAGTTCCCGCTGGCCGACTCGCTGGCCCGGCTGGATGCGGCTGAACTGATGTTGCGTAAGGCCACCTGGCTCTACGACAACGGCAAGCCGTGCGGCCGGGAAGCCAATACCGCCAAATATCTCTGCGCCGAAGCAGGATTCACCGCTGCCGACCGCGCACTGCAAACCCACGGCGGCATGGGCTATGCCGAGGAATACAACGTCGCGCGCTACTTCCGCGAGGCCCGACTGATGAAGATCGCGCCGATCAGTCAAGAGATGATCCTGAACTACCTGGGGTCGCACACCCTGAAGCTGCCGAGGAGTTATTGATGAGCCGGTATTTCGATTTGTCCGGCCGCGCTGCGCTGGTCACTGGCGCCGCAGGCGGGATCGGCTCTGCGGTCGCGGAGGCCCTGGCTGACGCGGGTGCGGCGGTGCTTGTCACCGACGTGGACAAGGACGCAGCAGCTGCTGTAGCAGAAAGGATTTCATCGTCGGGACGACGCGCCGAGTCTGCCGCGCTCGATGTCGCGGATCGCGAAGCGGCCGACGCGGCGGCCGCCCAGGCGGCTGCGCTTGCCGATGGCAAGCTTCACATCCTGGTGAACAACGCGGGTTTGACGCGGCCGGCGATGTTCGAGAAGACCACTTCGGAGTCGTTTCGGTTGTTGTTCGACATCCATGTGATGGGTGCGTTCAACTGCACACAGGCCACGCTGCCCTACATGCCGACCGACGGCACCGGGCGCGTCATCAACGTCACGTCGGCCGCGGGCATCACCGGAACCCTCGGCCAGGTCAACTACTCCGCGGCCAAGGCGGGCATCATCGGTTTTACAAAATCCTGCGCCCGTGAGTTCGCCACAAAGAACATCCTCGTTAACGCACTGGCGCCGCTGGCCGCCACGCCGATGACGGAAACGATCCGCACCAACGAGAAGTTTGCGGCCAACATGATGAACCGCATCCCGCTCAAGCGCTGGGCCGAACCGGACGAGATCGCCGGAGCCTTCGTGTTTCTCGCCTCCGATGCCGCGTCGTACATCACCGGGCAGGTGCTTCCGGTGGACGGCGGCATGGTGATGTGATGGACCAAGCCCGGGCGCCACTGGCCGGCATCACGGTGGTGGCACTGGAACAGGCGGTCTCCGCCCCGATGTGCACCCGGGTGCTCGCCGATTTCGGTGCCCGCGTCATCAAAGTCGAGAACCCCAACGGGGGAGATTTCGCCCGTCACTACGACGACGTCGTCAACGGGCTTGGCGCCCACTTTGTCTGGGCCAACCGCGGCAAGGAGTCAATCACCCTCGACTTGAAAACGGCGGCGGGCCTTAACATTCTGCACCGGCTGCTCGACCGCGCCGACGTGCTGGTGTCCAACCTCGCGCCCGGCTCCACAGGCCGGCTGGGAATCGCGCCGGGAGATCTGGCCGTGCGCCACCCGAAGGTCATCGCCGTCGAAATCGACGGCTACGGCTCGGGTGGTCCACTTTCGCACAAGCGCGCCTACGACCTTCTTGCACAAGCGGAATCCGGCGCCTGCGCGGTCACCGGTTATCCCGGCGCACCGGCCAAGCCCGGGCCGCCGGTGGCCGACATCAGCACCGGGCTGTATTCGGCGCTGTCGATCCTGGCCCTGCTCTACTCCCGAGACTGCGGTAACGACGCGTCGGGTAGTGCGGTCAGCGTCAGCCTGTTCGACACCATGACCGATCTGATGGGGTATCCGCTCACCT
>NZ_DASRBZ010000518.1:0-4219 GCF_035653355.1 Mycobacterium sp.
CGGTGAGCGCTCGTCGCACACCTGGTTCGTGCTGCGCGAGCTGCTCGGGCACCAAAACGTCAAGAACTACGACGGAAGTTGGACGGAATACGGCTCCCTCGTGGGAGTCCCGATCGAGTTGGGAAGCTGAATATGTGCACACCACCCAAGCAAGGACAGACGTTGCCGGCCAGCGTCGACCTGGAGAAGGAGACGGTGATCACCGGTCGCGTCGTGGACAGCTCCGGCCAGGCTGTCGGCGGGGCATTCGTGCGGCTGTTGGACTCCTCTGACGAGTTCACCGCCGAAGTCGTCGCGTCAGCCACCGGTGACTTCCGGTTCTTCGCAGCGCCGGGATCCTGGACGGTGCGCGCCTTGTCGCCCGCCGGTAACGGCGACGCAGTGGTGCAGCCGTCCGGCGCGGGCATCCACGAGGTCGACATCAAAGTCGCCTGAGGCCGGCCCGCGCCCGGCAACCCGGGTGGCGGCGCGCGAACTAGACTCGTGGCCGTGGTCCTGTTCTTCGAGATCATGCTGGTCGCGGCCGTCGTGGTCATCGCGTGGTTCGCGCTGTACACGCTGTATCGCCTCATCAGCGACGACTCGTGAGTTCTGCTGAAAACCGTGACCGGCTGGCGGGTCGGATCGGCTCTGGCGAGCGGGCACTGGCCGAGGCGGCCGAACGAGCCAAAGTGACTGCGGGCCGCAACATTCCGGTGTTCGACGACTTGCCTATCCCCGCCGACACCGCGAACCTGCGGCAAGGCGCCAACCTGAATGACGCGCTGCTGGCGTTGCTGCCGCTGGTCGGCGTGTGGCGCGGGGAAGGAGAGGGCCGCGGCGCTCACGGCGATTACCGGTTCGGCCAGCAGATCATTGTCAGCCACGACGGCGGTGACTATCTGAACTGGGAGGCCAGGTCCTGGCGGCTGACCGAGTCGGGCGAATACGAGGGCCTAACCCTGCGCGAGACGGGGTTTTGGCGCTTCGTCAACGATCCCGCCGACCCGACCGAGTCGCAGGCCATCGAGCTGCTGCTGGCCCACTCGGCGGGTTACGTCGAGTTGTTCTACGGGCGGCCGCGCACCCAGTCGTCGTGGGAACTCGTCACCGACGCGCTTGCCCGCAGCAAGTCCGGTGTCCTCGTCGGCGGAGCCAAACGGCTCTACGGCATCGTCGAAGGTGGCGACCTGGCCTACGTCGAAGAGCGGGTGGACCCCGACGGCGGGCTGGTGCCGCACCTTTCTGCGCGGCTGTCGCGGTACGCCGGATAGCGACACGAGGGTAGCCCGCGCCGCAATCGGGCCATAGAGGCCGGCAGGCCCGTTGCCGGTGCGCTGTTTCCCGTTCGACCCGCCGGGTCAGGTGCCATCATGTGCGGTGCAACCCCCAGGAGGGAGGCCCGCCATGCGTCGTGCCGCGATTTCCCGCGCGGTGACGTGGGTCGTGTCGGCGGTTGCCCTGGTTCTGCTGATTTGTCTGGCCGTGTTGGCACTGCACCCCTCGGCCGCTCAGTGGCTGCCTGGCTGGCTTCGGTGGTTCGGCGGGCCGGGATCATGGCCGACGATCGCGCTCGTGGTCGCGGTGCTGGCCGCGCTGTGCACGCTCGGCTTCCGGTCCGGCGGCAGTCACCGGTTGGTGACGGTCCCGTTCACTGTCATCACCGGACTCGTCACCGTCAGCGCCGTGCTGGGCTTCAGCTCGTACTGGAACTGTCACGACCCCACTCATCCAGCTTTCTTCACACCGCTGGTATGGGTGGCCTCGCTGGTCAAGGGCGGTACGGGCGACTTCGCGCTGGGTGGGCATGTGTGCCCCAACCCGACCCCGGCAGCGTTGGTGGTGGCGCGGCTGGCGGCGCTAGCGGCGATTTTCACCGGTTTGGGCGGCGTCGTGGTCACCCTGTTTCGGTCCCAGGTGGACCGGCTCCGCGCGAACCTTGCCGAGTCCGTCACCGCCATTGTCGGTATCGACGAAGACTCCCAGCCGATGGTCAGCGCGATCGCGCGGACACTGGACCGGCGCAGCACATTGGTCGTCATCACCGGTAGCGCCGACGAGCCCGCCGCACACAAGTCCCGCGCCCAGGGCGCCCGCGTGCTGGCGGTCGATTTGAACACACCGGCGAGCCTCGAGGCGCTACCGCTGTGGCGCCATCTCGGACGGCTCTACCTGATGTCGGCCGATCCCGCCACCAACCTCTCCAGGTTGGACGTGATCAGCCGTGCGCTGTCGGCGGACAGTAGCAGCCTTCGGGTGCCGCTCATCGTGCGTATCGATGACCCGTGGCTGGCCGAGGCATGGCGTGCTCAACAGTTCGGCGGATCCGACACCCGCTGGGCGGCAGACGTTGTCGGCAAGTACGAAGTGACCGCGCGCTGGCTGCTGGACAACATCGTCGAGGCGAAGACCATTGAGCGTGTATTCGTCTGCGGCGCTTCGCAATTGACACTGGCACTGTGTGCGGACCTGACTCGACGTTGCCTGGAACGCAACTACTACTCCGCACCCGGCGAGGCGCCATTGCCCGCGCTGACCCTGGTCGGCACAGAAGCCGAAGAATACCGCCAGGATCACGAGTTTTATCTTCGACAATCCGGATTCGTGTCGAGCGGGCCGGCCATCGACGCGGTGGCGGAGGCGCCCACGCTGTCGACCTTGATGCGACTGCTCGAAGACGGTGGTGCGGAAAACTGCGCTGTGATCTTCGTTGACGACCAAGCAGGCGGCCCGACGACCGGTACCAGGCTGGCGGCCCGCTTTCCCGCGATGCCCATTTATAGCTGGGATCCCAACGCCCGGATCGGCGAGGAGCCATTGCAAATCGTGGGCCGACTGCAGCCGTACGGACTGGCGTTGGATATGCCGGAGGGACAGGCCCAGGACGCCTGGGAGCGGGCAGCACGACTCATCCACGAGCGCTATGTCGCCACGCTCGACCCGGACGCACCCCGCTCCCCGGCGGCTTTGCCCTGGGAACAGCTTGACGACTTTTACCGCGGCTCAAACCGACGCCAGGTGCGCAACGCATTGTGGATGGTTGAGCAGATCGCGGGGCATACCTGGAACACGTGGGGCAGCCCCGCCGCGCCGCTTTCCGCCCGCGACATGGCCGGATTACCGCCGCTGGAACAGCTTGCCCGCATGGGTTTTGACCGCGATTCCGCACTGAAGATGGCGAAGGCAGAACACGAGGACTGGTGTCGCTATTACCGCCGGGCCGGCTGGAAGTACGGCCCGACTCGCGACGATCAACACCGGATCCACGACAAGCTCGTCGACTGGTCGGTCGTCGAAGGCAAGCCGGACCTGCTCAACGCCGCGGTGACGAGCCTGGCGGCCACCCTGTGGAGCTTGCGCCAGCTCGGATACCGGTCCCGCCCCCTGTGGCAGCCGTTCGTCCGGTCGGGCACAGTCACCGCCGAGCAACGCAGTACGCCGTGGACATGGACGTCGAAGACCGGCGACACCATGCGAGCCAACGCCGGAGACTGGGCGGTCCACCAGGATGGTGAGACGTGGTCGGTCAACGACGAAATCTTCCGGGCCACGTATGAACATGTCGGCGGTCGCACGTGGCGACGACGCGGACGGGTCCTCGCCCGGCCCGCGCAGCCAGGCGAAAAGGTCGAGACCCTGGAGGGCTGTGCGACCGCGTCGGAGCATGACTGGGTGGTGCGCGGCGCCGACGGGGAGGAGTGGCCGGTTTCCGGCGACGTATTTGCGCAAAGGTACACCGAATTGCATCCATCGACCGACGCCGAAACCCATGATGGAGGCGAATAGGTGTCGTCAGCAGATGGCAGCATTCGCCGGCTACCGGCTTGTTCGATGAAACGACGCAGCGGGACCTTGCTTTGGAGCGGGTGGGCGTTCCGCGCTTAGGAGAGTGCTATGGCGCTATTTGTCAGCTACTCGAGCCAAGACAGGTCGGCGATCGAGGCGCTGACGACGGCGCTTCGGCGGGCGCGCCAACAGATCTGGTTCGATGAAGAGCTAGCCGGCGGTGAAGCCTGGTGGGGCGAGATCCTG
Organism: Mycobacterium sp.; assembly: GCF_035653355.1. Lineage (GTDB taxonomy): Bacteria > Actinomycetota > Actinomycetes > Mycobacteriales > Mycobacteriaceae > Mycobacterium. The sequence continues at coordinate 4,012 of NZ_DASRBZ010000518.1, forward strand.
CGACAGATCCGCTCGTGTGAGGTATTCATCGTCGCGCTGTCGAATCACTCGCTCAGGTCCAAGCCCTGTCAGGCGGAGTTGCGCTATGCCCAGGCGCTGCAGCGACCGATCCTTCCCGTCCAAATCGGCCCGGTCGACAGCATGCGGGCCAATCCTCTTGCGGCACTTCAGATTATCGACTACCAAAACCCCACTGTTGACAGCAGTA
>NZ_DASRBZ010000519.1:0-2181 GCF_035653355.1 Mycobacterium sp.
CTCGTGCCCGGCGCACCGATGCGGCGACAATATCCATACCGAAGCGCCGAAACTCGTTCTGCAGCCCGGCGAACCGTTGTTGGGTGGCGCCCAGCTGAGCGACAGCCACCATGATTCCTATGTTTTGCTTGAAGATGTGCCAGTACCCGGCGACCACCGAAGTGAAAAAATCACTTTCTGCCGGGGATTCGGGCAACCGTATGGACCGGCGCGCGGGTGCCAAGACGTCGCGGAGGAAGGACTCGGCCAGAGCTGCCAAGAGGTCTTCTTTGTCCGCAAAATAGCGGTAGAACACAGCCGGAGACTTACCAGCTGCCGATGTGATATCAGACAGCGTTGTACCATGAAAGCCGCGCTCAGCAAACAACTTTCGTGCGGCCTGCTCGATAGCTTGGCGAGTCTGACGACCTTTGGCGCTCAGGCTTTCGGTAGGCATCAGTTCCGTTTCCGATCGCCCGCGCGCAGCAGGGCGCCTGGGAGGTCATGGCCGACTGCCGATCTGGCAACGTTCGCGGCAGCGATGGCCGCATTCAGGTCGAGGTCGACCTCGATGCCGCTGTCGGTGAGCAGGTAGACGAGATCTTCGGTGGCGATATTGCCGGTGGCGCCTGGCGCGAACGGGCAGCCACCCAGGCCACCAACTGAGGAGTCCAGCCGGGTGATGCCTGCGCCGACCGCCGCGTAGGCGTTGGCCAGACCGGCGCCGCGAGTGTTGTGGAAATGCGCGCCTAAGATGGTGGTTCCGGTCACTTGACGTAGCGCAGCGATCAGCGAGGCAACTCGGCCAGGCGTCGTGGTGCCGATGGTGTCGGCGATCGAGATCCGGTCGACACCGTGCTCGCAGGCGGTCACGGCGATGTCAAGCACCCGCTGCGGGGGAGTGGGCCCATCGAACGGACAGTCCCAGGCAGTGGCAATGATCACTTCGATGGTGGCACCGGCGTCGTGCGCGATCGTGGCGATCTCGCCGATCTGTTCGGTGGCTTCGGTGCTGGTCCGCCCGACGTTGGCGCGGCTGAAGGCATCCGAGGCCGCCACGACGTATTCGATGGCCGGCAATCGGGCTGCCATGGCGCGCTTGGCGCCGTTGGGACTGGCCACCAAGGCGGAGAACTCTATGTCGGGAAAACGGTGCAGCTGGGCGGCCAACTCCGCAGCATCGGCCATCGACGGCACCTTCGAGGGCGACACGAATGCACACGCCTCCACCTCGCGTACACCGGTGGCGGCTATCGCCTCCAGAAGTTGCAGCTTGGCGGACAACGGGATTGGCGTCTCGATCTGCAGTCCGTCCCGCAATGCGACTTCCCGGATGGTGACATGCTCGGTCATATGGTGCCGCTCCTGATCGCTTCGCTCTGCATCGTCGCCGGCGCGGTCATAGCACCCCCTCGGCGCGCAGTTGGTCGAGTTCTTCAGTGGTCTTGCCGAGCAGGACCGAGTACACGTCGTCATTGTGTTGTCCCGGTGATGCCGGGCCGGCGTTGCGGATGCTGCCGGGCGATTCGGAGAACACCGGCACAATCCCGGGCCCTAAAACGGTACGCCCGACGCGTTCGTCATAGTGCTCGGCGATCATTCCGCGGGACCGCAGCTGGGGGTCCTCAACCACGTCGGCGACGGTGTTGATCGGACCGGCAATCACTCCCGCCGCAGAAAGCGTTTCGATGATCTCTTCTGGCTGACGCAGCCCGGCCCAGTCGCCGATGATCTTGTCGAGTTCGTCTTGGTTGCGCCCGCGCGCGCCGTGCGTGGCGAACCGGTCGTCGGTGGCCAGGTCCGGGCGCCCCATCGCCTGACACAGGCGAGCGAAGACGGTGTCCTGGTTGGCAGCGATGACCACCCACGTGCCGTCGGCGCTGCGGTAGATGTTGGAGGGCGCGATGCCGTCCAGCCGGGTGCCCGACGGCCCGCGCACTACCCCGCCGACGTCGTAGTCCGGGATGGTGGATTCCTGTATGGCTAAACAGGATTCGGTCAACGCAACGTCGACAACCTGCCCGCGGCCAGTGATGCTACGGCGGTACAGCGCCGCCAGTGCTCCCTGGGCGGCGAACATCCCCGCCAAGCTGTCGCCCAGTGACAACGCGAGCCGCGGCGGCGGCCCGCCGGGAAATCCGTTGAGATACCGCAGCCCGCTCGCTGCCTCAGCGACGGATGCGTAGCCGGCCTTATGGGCCT
>NZ_DASRBZ010000520.1:0-6933 GCF_035653355.1 Mycobacterium sp.
CGCCGTCATCCCTACCCTCTACCGTCCTCGCCACGCCACGAACTAGTACTAGACAGTCTAGTCTGTAGACGGGTACTGTGCCGTCTAGTTCCGAATGAGGAGAGGCGGCATGGCGACCGATACCTGTCCCCCGCTGGCGCAGCGCGTGACGAAATCCCTGTTGGGTTATGGCGTCATCGCCGGCCCGATCTACGTTGTTGTCGTCGCAGTCCAAGCTCTTGGTAGGGCCGGCTTTAACCCGGCACGCCACGACGCCAGCTTGCTGGCCAACGGCGCTCTGGGCTGGATTCAGGTCGTGAACTTCATCGTCGTCGGCCTGATGACGATAGCCGCGGCCGTAGGAGTGCGGCGGGCGTTAGGGGCCGGGCGCACCGCGCTTTGGGGCTCTGCGCTTATAGCGGGCTACGGCGTGGGACTCGTTGGGGCAGGGGCGTTCCGAGCCGACCCTTCGTTTGGGTTCCCGCCGGGGTCTCCTTCCGGACGCAGCGCTGTGAGCTGGCATGGGTTGCTACACATAGTGTTTGCCAGCGTCGGGTTTGCTTGCGTGATCGCGGCTTGCGTGGTCATGGCGGCGCGGTTTTACCGCGACGGTGACCGGGGATGGGCTGGGTACTCGCTGCTGACCGGTGCAGCGTTCGCCACAGGATTTGCCGCCGTCGCCTCCGGCTCAAACAGTCCGGCGGTGGTGATCGCGTTCACCGCCGCTGTCCTCATCGCTTGGGCATGGCTGGCTGCCATCTCGGTCAAGCTGTATTCCACTGTTAAGTCCGTCGGTGCGGTCGAACATTTGGGTCGCGTACCGGCACCGGACAGCACACAGCCACCGTCTCCGAATTAACGGTGCAGCACGGCCGATCGGCGACTAACCGGTGCGGCCGCCCGAAGTGGGCGGGCAAGGCGGTTGGTCGCTCACCGCTCCGGCGCCGACGGCCGCGTCATCGCCATTTACAACGTGGCCAATCCCGACAAGCTCCACGCCGTCGCCGATGTCCTAATTATCCGCAGCGCATATCTGCGGATTGGTGAAAGTCTTTGTCGCGGCCAATTATCTACGTTATGCATAGAATCCGTGCGGACCGCTGATAGGGCGCTCCTATCGTGGGTATTAGGGGTTGATGGGCGAGTTCACAGGATCGATCGCAGTTAACGGTAGCGGCGAGGCGCTCTTCCGCTATCTCTCCGATGTCAGCAACTTAACGGACTACATACCGCGGCTCACCTCCGCTGAGCCAGGCCCGGGCGACGAGGTCAAGACAACAGCTAACCTGCCGGAGGGCGGAGTGGTAAGCGCCGACGGCTGGTTTCGAGTCAATGAGGATGCGCGGCGAATCGAGTGGGGTTCCGGCGAGCCCAGCTATTACTCAGGCCACCTGCATGTCATCGAGTCACAGGACGGTCCACGGGTAGAGGTGCAGCTGCACACCAGCCGCGCCACAGACGGCGACCCGGACGTCCAAAACGAGATTGACGAGGCGCTGCGGAATATCCAACGGCTGGCGCAACACCACGGCGCTGGCTCGTAACTTCACTCTTCCGCGGGAACCGGCAGGGCTTTGCCGGACACCTGGGAGATGGCGGTCGCATCAACCGGTTAGGCGGCTTTCTTCTCCATGGTGAACTGGCAGACGTCGGTGTAGCCGTCGCGGAACAGTTCCCGGCAGCCGGTCAGGTACTTCATGTAGCGCTGGTAGATCGAGTCGCCTTGCAGCGCAATGGCTTCTTCTTTGTGCGCTTCCAACTGCTTTGCCCAGGTGTCCAACGTCCGCACGTAGTTGGACCCGATGCGGTGGTGACGCGTGATGGCGAAGCCGGCGGCGGTGGCGTATTCGTCGACGATCGGGATCGTCGGCAACCGGCCGCCGGGGAAGATCTCGGTCAAGATGAAGTTGATGAACCGCATCAGCGACATCGTCACCGGCAGGTTGCGCTGCTTGGCCTCTTCTTCGCTGGGCACCACGATCGTGTGCAGCAGCATCACGCCGTCGTCGGGCAGCACGTTGTAGCACATCTTGAAGAAATCGGTGTAGCGGTCGAAGCGCCCGATGCCGTCGGCGAAATGCTCGAAGGCACCCAGAGACACAATGCGGTCCACCGGTTCGTCGAACTGCTCCCACCCTTGCAGCCGCACTTCCTTTCGCCGCGGACTGTCCATTTCGGCGAACTTCTGCTTGTTGTGCGCCAACTGGTTCTCCGAGAGCGTCAGCCCGATCACGTCGACGTTGTACTTCTCGATCGCTCGGCGCATGGTCGAGCCCCAGCCACATCCGATGTCGAGCAGCGTCATCCCGGGCTGCAGGTCCAGCTTGCCCAGCGCCAGATCGATCTTGGCGCGCTGCGCTTCCTCCAGCGTCATGTCGTCGCGCTCGAAGTAGGCGCAGCTATAGGTCATCGACGGGTCTAGCCACAGCCGGAAAAACTCATTCGACCGGTCATAGTGCGACTGGATGTGCTCGACGTTCGGCTTCAGTTCGGCCTTACTCGAATCTGCGGCTCGTGGGGTCATGGCGGCTTAGTTTCCTATCTCTCTTTCCGAATGGCACATCACCGTGGTCCAGTTCGCGTCGTCGTCAATCGCCTTGGCGTCGCCGCGGCTCAGCACAGGGTGCCTCAGACCGCTGGCTGCTAAACAGACGGCGATCGACGCCGCGCTCAAGATGGGAAGCTATGCCCCCGGCGGCATGAGCACCGTGTCGATCATGTACACGGTGGCGTTGGCGGTGTGCACACCGCCGCAGACCAGCCCGGCGTCGTTGACCTTGATGTCATTGCCGGTGCCCATCACGTTCACCGCCGCCCCCTGCAATGTCGGATGCATACCGTCGACCTTGTTCGGGGAGATCTGACCCTGTACGACGTGGTAGGTCAATATGCTGTTCAGCTTGGCGGAGTCCGTCTTCAGCGAATCGACCGTTGCCTGTGGAAGCTTGGCGAAAGCCTCGTCGGTAGGCGCGAACACCGTGTATTGGCCTTTGTTGAGGGTGTCGACAAGGTTCACATTCGGGTTCAGTTTGCCCGACAGTGCCGACGTCAACGTGGTGAGCATCGGATTGTTGGAAGCCGCGACGGCGACCGGGTCTTGCGCCATCCCGCTGATCGAGCCAGGTCCCGTGGGCACCTTCGCCTCGTAGGATTTGCAGCCTGATCCGACAAGGCCGGCGGCTGGATTCGCCTGAGTGGATGTGGTCATCATCGGCGCTTCGCTGCTCATGGCGCCGGTGGACGACGTCGGCGTCGATGCCCCAGTGTTGTGGCTGGAACACGCCGACAGACCTACCGTCGCGACCACCGAAAGACCAGCCACCGCAAGGCTCCCGTACCGCAAGTGCCCCATGACGTTCTCCTCTCCGCTTCGGGCGGTCATTGCCGCCAACTGTTCGGTCGACAGTCATTCGGAACGGGAGTAGCACTGGATGGTTCGGTTGGCCGATCTGATCACCACATGTCCGTAACGTCGAGGGCTCCGAATATCGGGTATGCAGGCACTGGCACTGATTGGGTTCCTCGGCGGTCTGATCACCGGGGTCTCGCCTTGCATCCTGCCGGTGCTGCCGGTGGTCTTCTTCTCGGGCGCTGCCGGCTCTCCCGGCGGCCAGTCACGGGCACGGCCTTTTCTGCTGATCGCAGGCTTGGTGTGTAGCTTCAGTTGCGTCACCCTGGCGGGCTCGGCCGTTCTGTCGTTGCTACGCCTGCCTCAGGACGCGATCCGCTGGGCAGCGCTGGTGGCGTTGATCCTCATCGGTCTCGGGCTGATCTTTCCACGGCTTCAGCACCTGCTCGAGCGCCCGTTTGCCCGCATTCCGCAGCGCCAAGTAAGTAGCGCCCGAGGTGGTTTCCTGCTCGGGCTGGCGTTGGGGGCGCTTTACGTCCCGTGCGCAGGACCGGTGCTGGCCGCCATTGTCGTCGCGGGCGCCACGGCGTCCATCGGCTGGCCGACGATCGTCTTGACGGCCGCGTTCGCGGTGGGTGCAGCATTGCCGCTGCTGGCGTTTGCACTAGCCGGGCGGCGCGTCGCCGAACGGGTTGCCGCTTTCCGGCGTCGCCAGCGTGAGATCCGCGTGGTTAGCGGAATCACCATGATCGTGCTGGCGGTGACGCTGGCGTTCAACGTGCCATCCGTGCTGCAACGCGCGATCCCCGATTACACCGACGCGATACAAAGCAAGTTCGCCGGTTCCGGTGAGGTCCAGCAGAAGCTGAGCCTGGGCGGCATCGTCAACGACCAAAACAAGGAATTGTCCAACTGCAGCAACGGCGCAGCGCAGCTACAAAACTGCGGCCTTGCACCGGGATTCACTGGGATCACCCAATGGCTCAACACGCCGGGCGGTACCCCGATGGACATCAGGTCACTGCGCGGCAAGGTGGTGCTCGTCGACTTCTGGGCCTATTCCTGCATCAATTGCCAACGCGCCATACCTCATGTGGTGGACTGGTATAGGAAATACCGCGACGACGGGTTGGTCGTAATCGGCGTGCACACACCGGAATACGCCTTCGAGCGGGTTCCGGGCAATGTGGCCAGTGGCGCCGCGGCGCTTCACATCGCCTATCCTGTCGCCTGGACAACGGCTACTCGACCTGGACGAACTACCGCAATCGATACTGGCCCGCGGAGTACTTGATCGACGCCACCGGGACTGTGCGACACATCAAGGCAGGCGAAGGCGGCTACGACACCACCGAGAACTTGATCCGGCGCCTGCTCGCCGATGCCAATCCCGGCGTCCGGCTACCGCCTGCGACACGCTCGGCCGACACTACCCCGAAGGGCAGCCGCACACCCGAAACCTATTTGGGCGTCGGCAAGGTCGTCAACTACGCCGGAAGCGGTCGATACGACGAGGGTACGGAGAAATTCAATTACCCCGCCGTGCTTCCGCCCGACAGCTTCGCCTTACGCGGTCACTGGGCGCTGGACTACCAGGGCGCGACCGCGCAGAGCAACGATTGCGCGATCCGGCTGAACTACCGCGCGAAAGACGTCTACATCGTCGTCGGAGGGACCGGCACCGTCACTGTGACGCGCAACGGGACCACAACTGCCGTGCCAATCAGCGGACCCCCGACGCTGCATCAGATCGTCGCCGACGACACGTCGGGCCAAGGTCAGCTCGACGCGCACGTCAGCCGGGGCCTACAGGTGTTCTCGTTCACGTACGGCTAGTGCTGCAGCGGCGGGCCGTCCGCCGGACCGTCGGCTCCGAATATCTCTTTGAAAGCACAGTCTCGGCGGGCAATCCGTCGGCCACACGGAAGGAATGAACGGATGAAGCATGTTCGGTCCATAGCGGTGAGCGCAGCGGGCGTCGCGATGGCGGCGACAACGGGTTTACTGGCGGCTCCGGCGGGCATCGCGAATGCGGCGAATCTCGTCGGTCCGGGATGCGCGAGCTACGCGCAACAAAACCCAACTGGGCCGGCGTCGGTCATGGGCATGGCACAGGATCCTGTGGCCGTGGCAGCGTCGAATAACCCGATGCTGACAACGCTGACCTCCGCGGTATCGGGCAAACTCAACCCGGATGTCAACCTTGTCGACACGCTCGACAACGGCGAATACACGATTTTTGCGCCCACTGACGATGCTTTCGGCAAGCTTCCGCAGGCGACAATCGATTCGCTGAAAACGGATTCCGCCAAGCTGAATAGCATCTTGACCTACCACGTCGTAAAAGGTCGGATTGCCCCCAACATGATCGACGGCACACACCAGACGTTGCAAGGCGCGACGGTCAATGTCACTGGCATGGGCGACGACACCAGGGTCAACAACGCCGGAGTGGTCTGCGGTGGCGTCGACACCGCCAATGCCACTGTCTACATGATCGATACGGTGCTGATGCCTCCGGGCGCGTAACTGGCGCCGATGACCCGGCTCGGCGCCCGAGCCAGGCGCCGAGCCGCCCATTTCACGAACTCCATTCGGGCCGCTGCCGTTTGGCTAATGAAGGACGCCGATGGCGGCGGAGAGGATAGGCTACCCGTCGATGACCGGACCGACGCGGCTGAGCGGCGACCTCGACGCGCTGCTGCGCCGGGTAGCGCGCCGCGACACCGACGCATTCGCCGCGTTTTACGACCGGACGAGAGCGCGAGTGTACGGACTGGTGAGCCGCGTTGTTCGCGATACGGGTTATAGCGAAGAAACCACCCAGGAGATCTACCTGGAGGTGTGGCGGACCGCGGAGAATTACGACTCGACGAAGGGTTCCCCGCTGGCCTGGGTGCTGACCATGGCGCACCGGCGTGCCGTCGACCGAGTGCGCGCCGAGCAGGCATCGATGCAGCGCGAGTCGCGGTACGGCGCGGTCACCGTTGAGCCGTCCAGCGATGTGGTAGCCGACACCGCGATCGCCGGCGATGAGCGGCGCCGGGTGATCGAGTGCTTGGACGGGCTGACCGACGCGCAGCGACAGTGCATCGAAATGGCCTACTACGGGGGGTTGACCTACGTCGAGGTGTCGCAGCGCTTGTCCGCCAATTTGTCGACGATCAAATCGCGAATGCGTGACGCATTCCGCGGGCTGCGCAATTGCTTGGATGTGACATGACTGAGCCGACCGACTTCGAACTGCTTGAGGTCGCTACACCGTATGCGTTGCACGCCATCTCCGAGACCGAGCGCGCCGACATCGACGGGCAGCTCGCCGCAGCACCGGGGCCTGTCGCTGAGGCTTTCCGGGAGCAAGTGCGCGCCGTCCGCGAGACGATGGCTGTCGTTTCCGCGGCCACCGCAGCGGAACCGCCCGAACATCTGCGCGGAGCGCTGCTGGACACGGTCGATTCCGGTCGAAGTCGTCGAACTCGTTGGCGCGCAGGGCTTTTAGCGGCAGCCGCAGCCATTGTGGTCGGCTTGGCCGGGTTGGGCGTGGGAATGGCGTTACGGCCGTCGCCTTCCCTCGCCGGGCAGGTGCTGGCAGCGCCGGACGTGCG
>NZ_DASRBZ010000521.1:0-4154 GCF_035653355.1 Mycobacterium sp.
ACCGACCTCACCGAGGCCAGGAACGAACCACCTGGGAGCGAGTCCCCCCGCCGCCGACACCGGCGGGGGGACCACGCCGACCGGCGCCGGCACTGGCCGCACCGGACGCTCATCGCCGCCGGTCTCGTGCTGTTGCTGGCCGCCGGGATCTGGCAGCTCGTGGCCGCGCTGTGGACGGCCAACTCGGAGCGGGGCGGGAAGAACCTCCTCGCCCGCGAGCGCCAGATCGTCACCCAGGTCGGACGGGCGACGGCCGGCGGCCACACCGGCAGCGGCTGCACCCCGGGAAACGCCAACGACCCGCAAGGGGTCATCCAGATCCCGAAGATCGGGCTGGTGGCGCCGGTCCTGCAGGGGACGGACAACGCCCAGCTCGACGTGGCCGTCGGCCACGACAGCTATTCGGTGTGGCCGGGGGCGACGGGCAACGCCGTGCTCGAGGCGCACGACGTCAGCTACTTCGTGAACATCGCCCAGCTCGTGCGCGGCGACCAGATCCAGTACGTGACGCCGTGCACCACATACGTCTTCACCGTGCAGGGGCACCAGGTGGTGAAGGAGGGATCACCGGTCTACGACACCACCACCCCCACCATGACGCTCGTCACCTGCTGGCCGACCAACGCCCTGTGGTTCACGCCGGACCGCTATCTCGTCACCGCCACAATGGTCGCGAGCATGCCGACGGGATCGGCGACTACCGCCATCTCGCAGGTCCCGGCGTGGGCCAACCCCCCAACGGTGCCGGTGCCGTCGGCCCTGGCGGCCGAAGGCGTGACGCTCGCCACCTACTCCGTGCCCATGGGCGGGTTGTCGCTCGGTGGGGCTCCGAATCCCAACTGGGCCCAGTCCCCCGGCCCGCTGGCGGTGGAGAACTCGGCCGTCGAGGCGTATATCGCCGGGGTGCGGTCGCTCACCGAGAACCGGCTCGACTGGTGGAAGGCCATCACCGCCCCGGGCACGGCCTTCCCCAACCTGCTGTACGGGGCCCACATCGCGTCCTATGTGAGCAGTCTCAACGTGGCCATCGAGGCGGCCGACACGGTGCCGGCTGGGGTCATCCTGTCGACGACGGTGTCGGTGACGGGCGGTTCGGCCCCTGGGCGCTACGCCATGATCGTCAACGAGACGATCAAGAACGGCCAGCTGCTCATCACGGGCTGGACGATGGCCCGCCACTAATCAGGAAGGTCCCGTCGGCCTCGCCGGCACGCCGGTAGGGTGCGGACGATGTGGCGTGGGCGGTCCATCCTCGGAATCCTGGCGGTCACGGGGCTAGGGGCAGTGCTCAGTGCCTGCGGCGGGTCGTCCCCGACGGCGCTCTCCCAGACCGTCACCCTGCAGGCGGTGCCCGACGGCATCGTCGCCCTCAACATGGGGTCCCAGCCCGGGCTGACGGCACAACTGTGGGGACTCCAACCAGGCGACCGTTACCGCCTGGCCCTCATCCAGGGCACCTGCCTGGCCCCCGGGGTGGAGATCACCGCGCTCGGGCGGTCCGCCGCCGACCTATCGGGCCGGCTCGAAGGCACCTTCCCGGCCGGGACCGTGCCGAGCCACCTGCCGTCGGCGGTGTCGGTGACCCTGGCAGAAGACACGGGATCGCCGACGCCGACACCGGTGGGATGCACCCAGCTGAGCTCCACCCGGCCAACGGCAGCCCAGCGGATGTTCCCGGTGCCGACCGCCCGCGGATCAGGGACAGTCATACTGGCTGAGCAGTCCGGCCACCTGACGGTCGATGCCTCGGCGCGAGGGATGGCAGCCAACAGCCGGCACCTGGTCCGTGTCGTCCTCGGGACCTGCAACGCCGAGGGCTCGACGAGCTACGACGTCGGAGTTCTCGCCGCCAATGCGAGCGGGACCGGGTCGTTGCACGCAGCGGTCACCGAGTCCGGAAGGACGGTGGTCAAGGGATGGTCGGTCGTGCTCTATGCCCTGCCGAGCTCGGCCACCGCCGGCCAGCACCCGGTGCTCTGCGGAAACGTTGCAGCCTTCTGAGAACGCTTGCTCAGGGGAACAGGCCCGCATCCCCCGAGACCTAGGGCTAGAACCTCCAGCTCCCCCGTCACGAACAGGTCGCACGACCTATTGGGCAAAGAAAGCTCGTTTCCTAAGGTAACGAGCAGGAAGTGTTCGTTCCGGCTCGACGGGACGGATGCTCCCTGCGTTTCCGCACCTCTTCACCACTCGAGGGGTGACGGAATGGGAGAGCAGAGGCCAGGGACTGGTGCAGGCGTGTCCAACCGGGGAGATCTCGTCGCCTCCCCGGGCTCCTCACCGTGTCCCTGGCCTCGCCCCCGAAGACAGCATCATTTTCGACTCTCAGATGCACCTTCGCGTCAGACGTTCTCCAAGACTCTCCGCCACCCAAGGACGCTCTCTTCGCGCACCCGATTGATCCAACCTTCTGGTACCGACCAATCGACTGCGCTCATGCAAAGCAACGCAGCTCCTCGGACATCGCCTGGCGCAACTTGCCACTCTTCGCGCAGGTACCCAGACACCGCCCCAGCTCGCGGCCCAACGACTGCAATTCCGGCTGAAAGCGCAAGCATGATCGTGCTGCTATCCGTGACATTTTTGTAAGGTGCAGCAAGCACATCCGTTCGATTAAGAGCCGCTGCAATTTCTGGGTCCCCTAGGACGTCATCACTCGAGAAGTTAATCACTCTTACGCCGCCTCGTACGTCTAACTCCATGCGAGGCCGCACGGCGAGTACCACTTCGCCTTCGAATCCATTTGCCTCCAACTCCAGAATGAACTCGCGAACGTCGTGCGCCATGAGCTTGTCCGGCCTCAGGGCGCCCAACAACAGAATGCTGGGCACATCCCTTCTTCGCACATCTCTTATTGATATATTCCAGCGCTCGCAATAGCGGACGAAAGGAAGATGCGGAAGCGCAATCACCTGCTTCGCTCCTTCCTCTTCAGCCGCGGCCGCAAGCTCTCCCCCATGGGCAACGACGCGGCTCCGAGCCAACATGATTCGTTCGATTAGGCGCGCATATTTCCCCCCGACGTCGCGTCCGGCCCCGGGATTATGAGCGATGTAGACCACGGCCTGGGGGCGCAACAGAGCCAGAATCGCGAACCCCACCTTTTGATAAGTTCGCGCCCAGACAACGATACATACGCATCGGCTCGCAAGAATCAGCCATCCAAGTCTTGCCAGATGCCGCACTTCTCTGGCCAACGACGCCGGCTTGAGCATTCCAAACGTCTCGCGCAGAAGAAGCGCTTGCCCATCGACACTAACCGCGTCACGCGGCAATGCCAGCAAGACCGTGAAGCCAGCATCTTGAAGTAAGTCGGCTAGCTCCCGTCCGTACGGGTTGACACCAACTGAGTCGAACACCACCACGCTTTGTTTAGGCATTGGCTATACCTGGAGACCGATGGGCGCCGCCGCGGTCGCGCTTCCGTCGATCCCGCTATCCAAGCGCATCGCCTTGATCGCGATTCCCCTCATGCAAAGAATCGCGAGCACTTCGCCCAACCCCGTAGCAATCACCGCGCCCCAGCTCGCCATGACCTGAATCAGCACTACATACGCAACAAGCGGGATAATGAGCGATATGCATTGCGCAACCAGCCGCAGCCGTATCCTTCCGATAGCAACCAAAATGTCGCCATAAATCCAGTGAAGTCCTCGCAACCCGAGCAACGGAATGAGCGTGATCGCCATCGGTACAGAGGCGGCGTATCTCTGACCTAGTACGAGCGGAAGCAACAACGCACCTCCGATCAAAGGCGGCATTGTGAGCAACAGCATGCCAGCCAATTCTTTCTGCGTCTTCCTCACCAGGTCCCGCCACTCTGACGTCACGCTCGGTCCGGCGCGAAAGACGGCTGGCATGAATCGGCCCAGAACAGCCCTAGACGGAAATAGGACGTAACTCGCGATTCGATACGCCACGGTGTAAACGCCGACGGCGTGATATGAATCGACGATAGCCAAGATACCTTTGTCAAGGTCGTCGGACACTCGGAGCGTCAGCGCGTTAATGCCGAACACAATCATCTCGGCTGACCGAATTCCATCGGGGCCACGGCGCTCGGAGGACGGAGCCCCTTCCCGCTTCGCCGTCTGCAGCCAAGACACTGACCACCCAACTGACGCCGCTAGCACCATAAGTGCACCGACCGTCAC
>NZ_DASRBZ010000522.1:0-3653 GCF_035653355.1 Mycobacterium sp.
AAGCACGTGCCCTGGGCCGATTTCAGCAACATCCCCGGCAACTACTCGCTGCCCTTCTCGGCCTTCCCCGCGCCATCGAATTACGCCAGCCTGCCGACGGTTTCGTTCGTCATTCCCAATCTCGACAACGATATGCACGACGGATCGGTAGCTCAGGGCGACACTTGGCTCTACCAAAAGCTATCCCCCTATGCCGCCTGGGCGAAGACCAACAACAGCCTGCTGATCGTGACCTGGGACGAAGACGACAACACTGCGCGTAACCAAATCCCGACGGTCATCTACGGAGCCAACGTCAAACCCGGGGCCTACTCAGAACCGATCAGCCACTACAACGTGTTGTCGACGCTCGAGCAGATGTACGGGCTGCCCAAAACGGGTTACGCGGCGAGCGCTCCCGCCATCACCGATATCTGGGGAAGCTAACGCGCCCGGGCCGCCCTCGGTCCGGTCGGATGGGCGCTCGTCGTTATCCTGTGCCGCATGGCTGCTGAGCTGGTACCTATCCGACTAAGCCTGACCGCCGGCGACCGCTATACGCTGTGGGCGCCGCGCTGGCGCGACGCCGGGGACGAGTGGGAGGCGTTTCTCGGTAAGGACGAGGATCTCTACGCTTTCGAAACCGTCGCTGACCTGGTGGCATTCGTCCGCACCGACACCGACAACGATCTGGTCGACCACCCGGCATGGAAAGACCTGACGCAGGCTAACGCCCACGAGCTCAACCCGGCCGACGACAAGCAGTTCGACTTGGTCACCGTCGAGGAACTTGTCGCGGAAAAGCCGACCGAGGAGTCGGTCAGCTCGCTGGCGGCCACGCTGACAATCGTCTCGTCGATCGGGTCAGTCTGCGAATTGCCCGCGGTCAGCAAGTTCTTCAACGGCAACCCGACCCTGGGCACGGTGGCCGGCGGCATCGAGTACTTCTCCGGCAAAGCCGGGCTGAAACGCTGGAATGCGATTGCCGAGATCATCGGGCGGGGCTGGGACGACGTCTTGGCCGCAGTTGACGACATTGTGCGCACGCCGGATGTGGATGCTGCGGCCTCGGCCCGGGCGGCCGATGAATTGGCCGAGCCCCCCGAGCGTGACGACGAAGACATGGTGACCGAAGACGAAGTGGCGGGTGACGCCGACGTCAGCGCGGAAATTGACGCCGAGCAGGGCGAGGAGGCGCCCGCCGCCGCCGACAGTGTGGTGCTGGGTAGCGACGAGGACTTCTGGTTGAAGGTCGGCATCGACCCGATCCAAATCATGACCGGCGCCGGCACCTTCTATACCCTGCGCTGCTATTTCGACGACCGCCCGATCTTTCTGGGTCGCAACGGGCGGATCAGCGTCTTCAGTTCGGAGCGGGCGCTGGCCCGCTATCTGGCCGACGAGCACGACCACGACCTGTCGGACCTGAGCACCTACGACGACATCCGCACCGCGGCCACCGACGGCTCGTTGGTGGTCGATATCACCGACGACAACGTCTACGTCTTGACGGGCCTGGCCGACGATCTGGCGGACGGGCCTGATGCGGTGGACCGCGAGCAGCTCGACTTGGCCGTCGAGCTGCTTCGTGACGTCGGCGACTACGCCGAGGACAACACCGTGGACAAGGCGCTTTCTCCCGACCGGCCGCTGGGCAAGCTGATGGCCTATGTGCTTGAACCCGACTCTGTCGGCAAGCCCGCGGCCCCGTATGCCCAGGCGGTGCGGGAGTGGGAGGAGCTGGAACGGTTCGTAGAGTCGCGGCTAAGGCGCGAATAGCGCCGCAAGCCGGCGACGACATTGAACAGCAGCGTCGCGGCTAAGGCGCGAATAGCGCCGCAAGCCAGCTTCACGCTTTAGCTGTTGTGCGCCGGTGCTCCCGACTTTCGGGCCGACGGGCCAGCGGTAGCAGCCGATGGTCGCGGGTGAACACCCGACGTACAAGGCCGAGAGCAACCACCACGGTGGTGACGGCGACCGAGCCCAAGATCAGGAACATCACGACCGCCTGCACGAGCACAGCTTGCACCGGCGATACCCCAGCGAGAATCAGTCCGGTCATCGCGCCGGGCAAGAACACCAGCCCGGTCGCCTTGGTGGTTTCGATTTGCGGAGACACGGCCGACCGCAACGCCGTTCGCAGGTAGGGGGCGGCCGCCTGACGGTACGGCTGACCGAGGGCCAGTCGCGCTTCGACCTCGTCGCGTTTGTCCCGCAGCTCATCGACCAGGCGGCGGGCCACCAGAACCGTGGCAGTCATCGAGTTGCCGATCATCATCCCGGCGATCGGCACCAGGGTGCGGGGCTGCAGCGGGAACACCCGCAGCCCGAATATCACGCCAAGCGTCACCACCGCCGCGGTGGCGAACGCGGTGATGGCCAGCGGCGCCAGCCGCGGCACCTCCGGCGCCCGCCTGCGTGCGACGTCCCCCGCGTAGGCGACCATGCCCGCCGTCCAGGCCCACGACCACCACAGGGAGCGGCCCGGCTCGAACAGCAGCGCTAATGCGCTGCCCACAAGCAGCAACTGGACCAGTGCGCGGATGGCTGACCACACCACCTGGCGCTCCAAACCCAGCCGTTGCCACAGCGAGATGGCCGCCGCGAATCCGACCAACGCCAGCGACGTCGCCAGACCAACCCATCCGACCTGACCGTTCATCGCATCACCTCGCCGTCTTCGGGCTTGGACGCCGCCGGTTCGACCCCCGTGCAGCGGCCCTTGTCGATATGGACGACCCTGTCGGCGATGCGCTCGGCCTGCGCCGAGTCGTGGGTGACCCACAGCGCCGGAACGCCTTCGTCTGCCAGGTCGCGTACCGCCTGTTCAATCACCCGCGCCGCGGCGGCGTCGACGGCAGACGTGGGTTCGTCGAGCAACAGCACCTGGGGTTGCGCGGTGAGTGTGCGGGCCAGGCACATCCGCTGCGCCTCCCCGCCCGACAGCGCGGTCGCGTCGCGGTCCAGCCACGATCCGGCGAGCGCCACCCGGGCCAGCGTTTCGGTCATCTGGGCGTCGGACGCGTCCGGGTCGGCGGCCCGCAAGTTGTCGGCGACGGTGCCGGGAAACGGCGTCGGGCGCTGGAAACACATCCCGACCTGGCGTCGTAACCACAGCGGGTCGATTCCGGCAATGTCGTTGCCGCGGAACAGGACTCGCCCACTGGTTGGTACCTCCAGCCGATTGCACAATCGCAGCAACGTCGACTTGCCCGATCCTGACGGGCCGAACACCACCGTCACCCCTTGCTTCGGGATGGCCACGGTGAAGCCGTCCAGCGCGCGCACCCCTTTGCGCTCCACCACGACGTCGGCGAAGTCGAACACCCAGTCGTTATCGACCACGACGCCTCCTGCTGTGCGCAGCTCGCTATCCGATCAGCACCGCGTAGCGCGGCTTGATGATCTCGTCGATGATCGCCAGCCGCTCGTCGAAGCCGATGAACGCCGACTTCATCGCATTGATGGTGAACCGCTCCAGGTCCGTCCAGCCGTACCCGAATGCTTCTGCCAGCCGGTGCATTTCGCGGCTCATCGAAGTGTTGCTCATCAGCCGGTTGTCGGTGTTGACCGTCACCCGGAACCGCGTGCGTGCCAGCAGGTCGAAGGGGTGCTCGGCGATGCTTTCCACCGCACCGGTCTGAACGTTGGAGGTGGGGCACATCTCCAGCGGA
>NZ_DASRBZ010000523.1:0-5664 GCF_035653355.1 Mycobacterium sp.
CGACGTACAGCGTCCATAACGGCCAGCCCAGCCGCCCGATACCGCCGACCAGGCTTGCTGTCGGCCGCCCGTCAGGGCCTGGCATCAGCAGCCGGCTGGCGATTGCGATGCCGGCGCTAAACGCCGAGAGCACCGCGGCAAGCGCAATGGCCTGCCACAACACGACCGTGGCCCGTGGGGCCCGCAGCGGCCACCTGGCGCGGGCCAGCAGGGCCGGTACCGGGCCGACCAGCAGCGCCGCGAGAATGGTGAAGGCCAGCGCGGACACGCTGCCAGTGTCCCTCAGCCCTCGGGGCCCGCGCTAGCAGGTGGGGTGTTGCGGTGGCCGGCCTCTAGTTCGTCCAGCGCCCGCCGCAGCGCGTCGGCCTCGTCGGCGCCGACGCGTTCCACGAAGTGCACCAGCGCCGCCTGCCGGCTGCCCGAGTCCGCGGCCTGGTCCAGCGCGTCGACCATCAGCCCGGCGACTAGTTCGTCGCGGCTGCGCATCGGTGCGTAGCGGTGGGCACGGTCGTCGCGGATTTGGGAGACCAAATTCTTCTTGGCCAACCGTTGCAGCACTGTCATCACGGTGGTGTAGGCCAGGTCGCGCTGCGCGGATAACGCCTCGTGGACTTGGCGAACAGTTTGGGGCTCGGGCGCGGACCACAAGTGGTCCATCACCGCACGTTCCAGATCCCCCAGGCGCGTCAGCTTGGCCATTCGTTTCATCTCCTAAAGCGACCCAATCAGCCTACTCCCGCTTACTACCGACCGTCGTACCGAAATGACCGCGCCGTGACAACCGATCGGTCAACAAACCAGGCCCTGCCCGATTCCGCCGGTCATCCGATCGCATTCGTGACGGTGCTCACAGCACCATACCTCAGGCAGCCATTTTAGGTTAGCCTAACCTGATTGGCATAGGAGGAGGTGTTGTGTCTGTCGTCAGCGACGACCCGCTGATCGCGGCGATGGCTATCGACCGGCCGCTGCCGCTGCATGAATCGAGTCGGCGGCTGCGTGAGCTGTATCCGGCCACCCCGCGCGTCTACGGGGTCGCCGTGCTGGCCGACGTCTCCCGGCGTCGCTGGTGGCCGCTGGAGTCGGCCCTGACCACCGACCGCGTTCAGGTGATGTTCGACGACGCGGCCGCCGGAATGGACCGCCGGGCGGCGGCCCGCGACTTGGCGGCCACCCTGGTACACACGGTGATCGGACGGATAGTGGCCCTGGTGGTCCTCGAGGGACGGGCCTGGGACCCCGGCCTGGAAAACCTCTGGGTCCACGTCGACGCCGAGGGCGCCATCGACTGGGTCGCGGTGGTCGACCCCACGTTGCGCGGGCTGCCCGGCGATCCAGAACCGCGCAAACCGGTTGTACGGCTGCCCAGCGAAGCCGCGCTGGCCACCTGGGTCGCTCACCGCAGCCAACGTAGCCTCGCGCCGTTGTTCGCCAAACTGCACATGATCAGCGGCGGAGCGATCCCGGTGGCGACCATGTGGCAACTCGTCGGATCGGCGGTCGTCACGACGGCGACGCAGGTGCCGCAACTGGCCGGCACCTGCGAGCTGACCGGCATGCGGCGCGGTCAAGCCGTGCTGGAGGCGCTGGTCGACTTTGGGCTGCCGGTGCGGGGCCCGCTGTTCCGAGGACGCGCCCGAAGCCGGCCAACCCTTGCGAAATTAGGGCAGCCTTGCCTATGCTGAATGCGTCGAGCGATGCAGTGGCCGTGGTTGTGTCCTGAGGGCTGCAGTGACCCCCGGTCAACTCGATCGGCGAGCCCCGTGCCTGGTGTACGGGGCTCGCCCATGTTCGGGGTATCCGAGCGCCGGTATCGGTGCTCCGATGGTGTAGACACAAGGGCGTGCAACCGCTGCCCGACCACGTGCTGCCGCCGGATTTCACCGCCCCGTTCGACATCGAAATCGGGCTCGTGTTCACCGAATTGAGTCCCGACGGCGCGCGGGCGCAGCTGGAAATCCAACCGAAGCTCCTGCAGCCGATGGGCATTGTGCACGGCGGGGTCTATTGCTCGATGATCGAAAGCATGGCCAGCGTCTCCGCCTGGACCTGGCTGAACGCGCACGGCGGCGGCTCGGTCGTGGGCGTCAACAACAACACCGATTTCCTGCGCGCCATCAGCGCGGGGACGGTGTATGGCACGACCACGCCCGTGCACCGCGGTCGGCGTCAACAGCTATGGCTGGTCACCATCACAGACGACGACGAGCGAGTCGTCGCCCGGGGGCACGTGCGGCTGCAGAACCTCGAAGGTCAACCGGACAGCTAACTGGCCACCTTGGTTTCACCGCGGTGCGCCTCAGCGGCCAGCACCGCCAACTGTTCGAGGCGGGTCCGGGCGAACGCCTGCTGCTCGGTGATGGTGAGCTGACCGCGCCGGGTGGAAAGGAACGTCACGGTCCACGACAGCAGCGTGGTGATTTTCGACTTGAAACCGATCAGGTACGCCAGGTGCAGGACCAGCCAGATCAACCAGGCGATGAACCCGCCGAACTCCAGCGGCCCGATTTTCGCCACCGCGGAAAACCGCGACACGGCGGCCATCGAGCCCTTGTCGAAGTACTGGAACGGCTCACGTGCCGCCGGATCGGCCCCGGCCAGTTCGGCTTTGATCGTGTTGGCTGCGTACTTGCCGCCCTGGATGGCACCTTGCGCGACGCCCGGCACGCCCTCGACAGCCGCCATGTCGCCGACGACGAAGACGTTCGGGTGGCCGGGAATCGTCAAGTCCGGCAACACTTTTACTCGGCCGGCGCGGTCGAGTTCGACACCCGACTGCTCGGCGAGGTCGCGGCCCAGCGGGCTGGCCGAGACCCCGGCCGACCACACCTTGCACGACGATTCGATGCGCCGGATCTTGCCGTCGGAGTCCTTGACCGTTACGCCGTTGCGGTCGACGTCGGTGACCATCGCGCCGAGCTGGATCTCGACGCCCATCTTCTCCAGCCGTGCTGCGGCTTTTTTACCCAGCTTTTCTCCCATCGGGGGCAGTACCGCGGGAGCAGCGTCAAGCAGGATGACCCGCGCCTTGGTGGGGTCGATGTGCCGAAATGCGCCTTTGAGGGTGTACTCCGCCAACTCCGCGATCTGCCCGGCCATTTCCACACCGGTCGGTCCGGCACCGATCACGGTGAAGGTCAACAGCTTCTTGCGTCGCTCTGGGTCGCTGGACCGTTCCGCCGCCTCAAACGCGCTCAAGATCCGGCCACGCAGTTCCAGCGCATCGTCGATCGACTTCATACCGGGCGCGAACTCGGCGAAATGGTCGTTGCCGAAGTAAGACTGACCGGCACCGGCGGCCACGATCAAGCTGTCATAGTGCGTTTTGTAGGTGTGGCCGAGCAGCTCGGAGACGACGTACTTGCCGGATAGGTCGATGTGCGTGACGTCGCCCAGCAGCACCTGCACGTTGCGCTGCCGGCGCAGCACCACCCGCGTCGGCGGGGCGATCTCGCCCTCGGAGATGATCCCGGTCGCAACCTGGTACAGCAGCGGCTGAAAGAGGTGATGGGTGGTCCGGGCGATCAGTTTGATGTCGACGTCGGCCCGATTGAGCTTCTTGGCCGCGTTGAGTCCGCCGAATCCGGATCCGATGATGACAACCTGGTGGCGACGACCGGGCGCAGCAGTGGCTTCGGGTTGGGCACTCATGGTTTGGGTTGCTCCTGACGGCGACTGCGATTCATTAACACCGTAGTCGGCGTCATCGGCTGCTGGCCGGGTCGGCGGCTGTGTGATCAGCCACATGCCGCGGCCGGCACGGCGGCCGCAGTTACGAACCGACGATCGGGCGCAAGGCCTCGGCGGCTGCCGCGATGACGCCGGGGCGGTAGAACGGCATGTTGATGATCAGGCCGTCGAGTCCGGCGTCAATGGCCTTTTCCTTGACCTGCTCGGCGATCTGTGCCGGGCCGCCCGCCACCATGTTCTGGCTCATCTCGGCGGGGATGACGTCGGCGGAGACGTTCTCGTCGAGCAGCACGGTCAGCAGCATGCTGGTTTCGACCGTCGACGGATCGCGGCCAACCTCGTTGCAGCGCTTCGCCAGCGCGTCCAGCTTGGCCGGAAGCTCGTTGAATCCGGCGATGATGTTGAGGTGTTCGGCGTAGCGGGCGGCGACCGAGAACGTCTTCTTTTCGCCGCTGCCGCCGATCAGGATCGGAATACGGTCGCGGTAGCGCGGCTCGGCTATCGCTGATTCGGTCCGGTACCACCGCCCCGAGAACGTCGGCCGCTCGCCTTTGATCATCGGGTCGATGATCTGCATCGCTTCCTCGAGCCGGTTGAACCGATCGGTGAAAGTGCCGAACTCGAAGCCGAGTTGACGATGTTCGAGCTCGAACCAGCCCGCACCAATTCCGAGGATCGCGCGACCGGCGCTCACCACGTCAAGCGTGGTAATGATTTTCGCGAGCAGCGTGGGGTTCCGGTATGTATTGCCAGTTACCAACGCGCCCAATTGAATTCGATTGGTCGCAGTCGCGAGGGCGCCTAGCGCAGTGTAGGCCTCCAGCATGGGCTGATCGGGCGAACCCAGCACTGGTAATTGGTAAAAGTGGTCCATGACGAAAAGCGCATCAAAACCGGCTGATTCGGCTTCCTGAGCCTGCGCGATAACAGTCGGAAAAAGCTCAGCGACGCCGGTGCCGTACGAGAAGTTGGGGATCTGCAGTCCCAGTCTGATAGCCACGCTTGTACCGTAGCGGGCAAGCGCGACGCTCGCATGCTAGTCGAAATGCGCCAGCGCGCCGTGGCTAACGTGCAGCGTCTGGCCGGTGATGTGGCGAGCCGCAGGGGTAGTGAGAAACACTGCGAGCCGGGCAATTTCAGCGGCAACCGGGGGCGGTGTGCGGGTCAGTCCCTCGTAGCCGGGCTGCGCGCCGCGCCCGGAAGCAACCGCATTGATGGTGATTCCGCGGGTGCCGAACACACTGGCCTGGCCGGCGACCCAGTTCGACAGCGCGGCTTTGACCGCGGCGTCGGCGCTTCCCGGCTGCGGGTTTTCCGCCACCACCCCGACGATCGAGCCACCTGAGCGCAGGTGATCTCCCACGGTCTGCACCGTCAGCACCGCAGACAGCACGGTGATGTCCCAGGCATGACGCCATGCGCCGGCCAAGTCGGACAGCGAGTAGGCGCGGGGGTCGCCGGCGTCCCAGCGCGGTGCCGGCACATTGACGATGGTGTCCAGGTGATGGGGGAAGAGGCCCCGGACTTCGGCGAGGCTCGCCGGGTCGACGTTATCGCACACGACGGCGTCTGCCTCGAGTTCCTTGGCGGCGACTTCGAGGTCGTCGCGGCGTGCGCCGGCAAGCGTCACCTTGTGGCCGGCGTCGCGAAAGCCTTCGGCAACTGTGCGACCCAGCTCGGTGTCGCCGCCGGTGACCAGCACCTCCACTGCCATGACCTCCTCGTGTTCGACGCTGAACAGCGCCTGCGTGATGGCGTTTCGGTAAATGTTACTGGACAGTAGCTAGCGGTGAAAATCCTGGCTCGCGCGGCGCAGGCACCATTTGCATAACTATTTGACTCCGACGTCGCTCTACAGCCCCCGTTACCACCGAGCTAGGGTTCACCCATGCGTCGCATCTGGGTGTTGACCGGTTGGCTGGCAATACTCCTGGTGGCGGCCCTGCCCGGCTGCAGCTCGAAGACCCCGTCGCA
>NZ_DASRBZ010000524.1:0-3405 GCF_035653355.1 Mycobacterium sp.
CCGGTGCTGGGGATGCTGTTGGGCCAGATGATCGGCGCGCAACCGCTGCGCTTCTTGTTGGACGGCAATGCCGGCGGCTGGCTGCTCGTGACGGGGACGGTGCTGGTCTGTGGGGGACTGCTGTGGTCCGACCGGATCACCGATCGGGTGGCGACATGAGCACCGCAGCGGTGTTGTTGGCCCTCGCGCTGCTGACCGGCGCCGGACCGTCGATCATGCGCACACGCGCCGGGTTAGCTGTCCGGCCGGCCCGGCCGGCGCGGCGAACCACACGTGGCCCAGACCCGCTCGCGGTCGCATCGAGCCTGGACGTGTTCGCGGTGTGCCTGGCTGCTGGCATGGCCGTGCCGACGGCCGCCGCCGCGACTGCCGCATCGGCGCCGCCGCGGCTGGCCCGCATTCTGCGCCGGGCCGCCGATCTGCTCACGTTGGGTGCCGACCCCGTGGCAGCCTGGTCGGCGCCACCAGACCTGCCGGCACCGAACGTCCACACCGATGCGTTGCTTCGGCTGGCGCGGAGGTCGGCGAGTTCGGGCGCTGCGCTCGCGGACGGGCTCGCCGAACTCGCCGCACAATCCCGCCACGACGCCGCGCACACCGCCGAGGCGACCGCGGAGCGCGCCGCTGTGCTGATCGCCGGTCCATTGGGCGTGTGCTTTCTACCCGCGTTCGTCTGTCTGGGCATTCTCCCGGTGGTGGCTGGGCTGGCCGGCGACGTTTTGCGCTCAGGTTTGTTATGAGGCTGTCCATCGAGGAAAGGAAAACCACCGATGCCCAATATATTTCGTGTACTGCAAGCGCGGATGACGCTGCTGGCGGTCGACGAGTCAGGCATGTCCACAGTCGAATACGCGATCGGCACCGTCGCGGCCGCAGCATTCGGCGCGATCCTCTACACGGTGGTCACCGGCGACTCCATCGTCAGCGCGTTGAGCAACATCATCGCTCGCGCGCTGAACACCAAGGTGTAGTCGACGATGCTGGCGCGAGCACCGTCGAGGCGGCTTTGGCGATTGCCTCGCTGGTCGTGGTACTGGTGCTCTGCGTTGCCGGCCTCACTGCGGTCTCGATGCAAGTGCGGTGCATCGACGCCGCCCGGGAGGCCGCTCGGCTGGCCGCGCGCGGTGACGAGCGGGCCGCGATCGACGTCGCTCATCGCATCGCACCACGTGCAGCGCTGGTCCAGGTGCGCCGAGACGGCGAGTTCATGGTCGCAACTGTCACCGCGCGATCGAAACTGTTGCCAGCCTTGGCTATTGGGGCCGAAGGGGTTTCAGCGGCGGAGGCGTCGCGCTGAGGACGGCGCCGCGACCGTGTTGGCCGCGGCGATGATCGCTGTCTTGCTGTGCATCACCGGCGGCGGGGTATACCTGGGCTCAGCCGTGGTGGCGCGCCACCGCGCGCAAGCAGCGGCCGACCTGGCTGCACTGAGTGCAGCTGCCCGGTTGCCGGCCGGAGCCGAGAGGGCGTGCCAGCACGCCAGCGTGCTGGCCCGAAAGATGCGGGCCGACCAAACCAACTGCAGCTTGCAGGGTTTGGATGTCGTCGTCACCGTCGAGGTGGCCGTGGGCAGAGGCATCAGGGCCAGGGCGGCGGCACGGGCAGGGCCCATCGACACTCCCGGATGAAACGCGGGCCAGTGCGATCAGCTGCTGTGGTTGTCGCAGCGGGATAGCCCTGCTTCGGCCAACTCATGGTCGGTTGGCAATCGCAGCGAGATCAGCCCAGCGAACGTCTTTTCCTCGATTTCGACCCGGTTGACGGTCACATGCACAGGCACCCAGTTGCGGGCATGCCCCGGCAGACGCAACACCCGCGCAGTGGCGCCATGAGCGAATTCCGTTGTCATGGAAGCCATTACCTGCTCGTCGTCGGGATGCACCCGCGGCGAGCTGGCCGTGCTGCGCCAATCGTAGAATGGGCACGGCTCGTCGAGCCATTTGAGCAAAGTCCAGTTCTTAAGGTCGAACAACGCGCGATGAACTCCGGGCTGCGCCAGCCCGTGCAAGATCTGCTGCGCGAGGTGATCGCCAGGCTCCGTGCCGCTTTCCGGGTCGGTACGCCAGTTCATGCCTCGGGCGATCAGGTGGTCGCGGCCGTCGGCCCCGACTTCCAGTGCATTGCGGGCCACGAAGCCAACCCTGATCGGATTGCCCTGCCAATCGGCGCCTTCCCAGACGTTGCACAATGTTTGGCCCGCCTTCGCCTTGACTGCGAGCGCGAGCACTTTGCTTTCGTTCGGCTTGAGATCGCGTGACGGCCAATTCTCCGCAAATGTCCGGCCATGCAACGGTTCGACGTCGGGATTCTTGCCGATGTTGATCAGCGATTCGCGGGTGTCGGTGGCCATCCCCATAGTGAGGTCCCATTTCAGCGGGCCCGGGATGGGTCGCTCGGGCGGTTCAGCGTCGTCAGGGCCACTCCAGACATGCACACCGTGCACGCGGCCATCGGACATCACGACCGGTTCGGTACGGATCACCCGGTTGCTCTTGGGTGTGATACTGACCAGCCGCTCGCCGCTGTGCACCGACTCGGCGATCGCGGTGCGGATCGCGGCAACATGAGGATTACGGCGCAAAAACGCGGTAATCGGAACGAGATTTCTCAGATGTGAGCCCTGCGCGACGACAGCCGGTTCGTTGCCCAGTGTCTCAACGAGTAGCCAGTCCCTGGCCATATCGACGACTGTACCGCTGTTAGATACCGGTATCGCGCATTATTGACGCCAGTCTAACGACTTTCCGAGCGCCAAATTTGGCTGATCACTTGCGCATATCTCGTCGGAAGGGTACGTTCCTGCTGCACCCGAGCCGTCGGGATTGGGAACGGATCGCGTTGTCCGACCGTTCGTCGCGCCGTGTCGCATGTTCGGCATGTCCGCAACCAGTGACCAAAGCATTTGCTCGCGGCTACCGCCATGCCCGTGGAAGTCGACCGTCGAGGGGTCGGTCGTCATCGCGAGTCAACGCGGCGACCACCAACCGCAACACGCGGATCGCACCCGTCTTGTCCAGCGGTTGGTTGCCGCTGCCGCATTTCGGCGACTGCACGCATGACGGGCAGCCGGAAGGGCATTCACACGCTTCGATAGCAGCGGCGGTCGCGCTCAGCCAGGTGCTCGCCTGGCGAAATCCCCGTTCGGCGAACCCGGCCCCGCCCGGATAGCCGTCGTAGACGAAAACACTGGGCAGCCCGGCCAGCGGGTCGGGACCAACTGCGGCGGACAGCCCGCCGATGTCGCCCCGGTCGCAGCTGGCCACCAGCGGCAGCAGCCCGATCGCGGCGTGCTCCGCTGCATGTAGCGCGCCCGCGATTTGTGGCGCATCGATGCCATTGCGCGCCAAGGCTTCTGGCGTGATCGTGTACATGACAGCGGTCGTGGGCAGGGTGTGGGCAGGCATA
>NZ_DASRBZ010000525.1:0-4180 GCF_035653355.1 Mycobacterium sp.
GGGTGAGACGCTGCGGATAGCACTGATGGGCAACGACGAACGCGTCAGCGCAGACACTGCGCTGCGGATCGGGTTGGTGTCGGAAGTGGTGCCCGCCGAACGATTGCGGGAGCGAGCCCATGAGATCGCAGCCACCATCGCCGCAAAGCCACCGTCGGCAATCCAAGGCACGGTCAA
Source organism: Mycobacterium sp. (assembly GCF_035653355.1). Taxonomy (GTDB): domain Bacteria; phylum Actinomycetota; class Actinomycetes; order Mycobacteriales; family Mycobacteriaceae; genus Mycobacterium. The sequence continues at coordinate 178 of NZ_DASRBZ010000525.1, forward strand.
GGCGATTTGGGAGTCGCTCGACAAGCCCTACCGGGCGGCCATGGAGCAAGGCTTGATCTATACGCGGCTGGGCAATCCAATCGGGACAGCCGAATTGGCTGCCCGGGCTGGGCGAGCCGCGGTCGAGCCGAGGGTCCGCTGATGGCACACGCGCTCAGTCGTCGCATCACCGATGTGCTGAATCTGCAGCCTGACGCGCACGCCATCGAATACGACGGCCACTGGTCGTCCTGGGGCCAGATCGGCGAAATGACAGCCAAGATGGGTTCGCTGGTTGCGACGCATGCCGGTACCCGACAAGCCCGGGTCGGGATATTGCTGCGCAACCGGCCGGCGCAGGTCGCCGCCTTTCTCGGAGTACTGCAAAATGGCGGGTGCGTGGTCGTGCTCAACTCGTCGCGGGGCGATGATCGCATCCGAGCCGATATCAGCGCACTGCAGCTGCCGATGGTCATCGGCGAGCCCGACGATGTGACGACGCTGGTGCCAGCGGGCACAACGACCGTCTCGATTTCGGGGCTCGACACCGAGCCGGAGGTGACAGTCGGTGGCACCCAGACTGATACCGGTCGGCCCGGTGTCGCGGTATGGATGCTGACCAGTGGAACCACCGGGCCACCGAAACGCGTCGACCTCACCTACGACATGCTGGCATGCAGCGTAATGGGCCGCGAACCGGAGCGGTCACCGGCACCCACCGAAATCCGGCGCGGCGTCTCGATCGTCAACTCTCCGCTCGTTCATATCGGCGGCGTGTTCCGCGTGCTGCAGTGTGTCGTCGATGCGAGACCGTTTGTGCTGCTGGAACGATTCGAACTTGCTGCTTGGGCGCATGCGGTGCGCAAGTACCGGCCTCGCACCGTGTCGTTGGTGCCGGCCGCATTGCGCATGGTGTTGCACTCCGACCTGCGGCGCGAGGACCTAGAGAGCATCCGCGCCGTGACTTCCGGCACCGCGCCGCTGTCGGCTGAGGATGCCGATGCCTTCACCGAGAAGTTCGGCATTCCGGTCCTGACCTCATACGCCGCAACAGAATTCGGTGGTGGTGTGGCAGGCTGGACATTGACCGACTACCAGAGGTATTGGCACATCAAGCGGGGCAGCGTAGGACGAGCCAGCCTCGGAGCCCAACTGCGGGTGGTCGACGACGACGGTACTGTGCTGGCGCCCAACCAAGTCGGCCTGCTCGAAGTCAAGCCGGGACAACTTGGCCCGTCTGCGGAATGGATGCGCACCACCGACTTGGCCCGCGTCGACGAAGACGGATTTCTGTGGATACTTGGGCGCGCAGATCAGGCGATCATCCGCGGCGGCTTCAAAGTGATGCCGGACGATGTGCGCGCGGCACTGGAGCGCCACCCGGCGGTGGCAGGCGCCGCCGTGGTCGGTCGCCGTGACGAGCGCCTCGGCGAGACACCGGTCGCCATGGTCGAACTGCGAGAAGCGGAATCGGTTGATGCTGGCGAGTTGACCGAGTATCTGCGAACGAAGCTGGCGCGCTACGAGGTTCCTACCGACATCGCGATCGTCGACGCGATTCCCAGGACACCTTCCGGTAAACCCGACTTGACCGCGGTTCGCCGGTTCTTCGACGGAAGCATTCCGGCCGCCCGCAGCGAACATGCCCCGTGAGTCGCTGACGCTCCCGCAGATCCTGCGACAGCAAGTCCGCAGACGAGCGGATCACCCGCTGCTGGTCTGCGATAACGAGCGTATTAGCTACGGCGAGGCCGATCGCCGGTCGGCGATACTTGCCCGCGGCCTTATCGCCCTGGGCGCCGGCAAGGGGACACATGTCGGCCTGCTCTACCCCAACGGGCCGGGGTTCGCCGTCGGCATGCTGGCAGCGACGCGAATCGGTGCCGTCGTCGTCCCGTTCACCACGTTCGCCACCGCCCGCGAGTTCCGTGAGCAACTTGTCGACAGCGATGTCCAGATTCTGCTGGCCGCGTCGTCATACCGCTCCCACGACTACGTGCGTCGGCTCGGCGAAGTGCTGTCCGATTGCGACCTCGAGGGCGTGGAGCGGTTGTTCAGCAGCGCAGCACCGCAATTGCGCCACGTAGCGATCAGCTATGGGTCCGGCGGCCAGCGGGTCCACGACATCGAGCGGCTCTACGAACTCGCTGACACGGTCGACGAAGCACTCCTGGCCGCCATGGAAGACGACGTCAACGGTTCTGATCTGCTGGCCGTCGTCTATACGTCGGGAACCACCAGTACCCCGAAGGGAGTGGTGCACACACACGCCGCGTTGCTGGGCCATCAGCGAAACCTCAACGAGATTCGTGGACTACGCGCCGAGGACAAGCTGTTCTGCAATTCGCCGTTTTTCTGGATTGGCGGATTCGGGTTCGCCTTACTTGCCACCGTGGTTGCCGGCTCGACGCTGCTGTGCTCCAACGCCGTGGACGCCGGCGAGACGCTCGACGTGTTGGAAGCGGAAAAACCCACCATGGCCAACGGTTTCACCGCCGGGATCGCGCACCTGCCGCGTCACCCGACTTTCGCTGCGCGCGATCTCTCGTCGATACGGCGGGGCAACCTGTATCCGATCATGGCCGCTGACGTGCGGCCGGCCGATCCGGAGTTGCGGCACAACATGCTGGGGCTGACCGAGGCAGGCAGCGTCGCGTTGATCAGCGACGATGAATCCGACCAACCCGAGCACCGCCGTGGTTCTTTCGGAAAGCCGGCACCCGGATTCGAAACCAAAATCGTCGACCCTGAGACGGGGGTCATGGTCGAGGTCGGCGAAGTCGGGGAACTATGCATTCGGGGTCCGTATGTAATGCAGCGCTACTACAAGCGCAGTCGCGAAGAGTGTTTCGATCCCGATGGCTGGTTCCACACCGGTGATCTGGTACGCAACGACCGCGACGGATTCTTCTACTTCGTCGGCCGCCGCGATTCGATGATCAAGACCGCAGGCGCCAACGTCTCCCCCGCCGAGGTGGAAAAGGCGATTGCCCGCGTCGTCGGCGGTGCTGTCGCGCATGTCTTCGGCCTACCCGATGCCGAACGGGGACAGGTCGTCGCGGCCATCATCGCCCTGGAGGACGGTGCTGCTTTCGACGAAGAGGCGGTCCGCGAGCAGCTGAAGACGGAACTGTCGGCTTACAAGATTCCCCGGCGGTTCGCGGCCATATCGGCTGCCGACATTCCGCTGCTATCCAGCGGCAAAGTCGACCTGCGGCGGCTGAAGCAGGTGTTCGATGCCTGATACCACCATTGACCAAGTGGTGCGGTCGCGCGCAGCCAAGTACGGTGCCAAGCCGGTGGTCGTCGACCCGGACACTCGGCTCACCTATGGCGAGCTTGACGCCAGCACACGGGTCTTGGCTGCAGCGTTCGTCGACGCGGGCATCGGCAAGGGAACCCGGGTTGGGCTGATCATGCCCAACTGCGCCAGCTGGTTGCAGGTGGCGATTGCGCTGACGCGCATTGGCGCGGTATTGGTTCCGCTCAGTACACTGCTGCAGCCACGAGAACTGCTAGCACAGTTGCGGGTTGCCTCGGTGCAGTTTTTGGTAACGGTCGACGAGTTCCGAGGCCACCGCTACCGCGACGAACTTCGGTCCGAGTTGGGATCGCCGCAGCTGGGCGATGGCCAGCTGCGTTGTCCGGAGCTCCCCGCACTGCGTCATATCTGGACCGCCGACCGGCTGGCGGAGCTCGCTGCCAGCGATGCGGCTACCAGCATCATCGAGCCGTTAACCCGAACCGTCACGGCTAGTGATCTCTTCGTCATCGTCTTCACATCCGGCAGCAGTGGCCCGCCGAAGGGCGTCATGCACTCACACGGCAGCGCGCTGGGCGCGGTGCAGTCAGGTCTGGCTAGCCGCTGCATCGATTCGGAAACCCGCCTGTATCTGCCCATGCCGTTCTTTTGGGTAGGCGGGTTGGGCGGCGGCGTCCTCTCGGCGCTGCTGGCCGGTGCCACGTTGGTCACCGAGGAAATCCCTCGACCGCAGACCACTCTTCGATTGTTGGAACGCGAGCG
>NZ_DASRBZ010000526.1:0-23541 GCF_035653355.1 Mycobacterium sp.
CCGCACAGCAACGACGCCGCAGCGGCCGGTGGGACGAGCCTGAACCGGCGCTACACGTTTGACACCTTCGTCATCGGTGCCTCGAACCGGTTCGCTCATGCCGCCGCCCTCGCCATCGCAGAAGCCCCGGCCCGCGCCTACAACCCGCTATTCATCTGGGGAGAATCCGGGCTGGGCAAGACGCACCTCTTGCACGCCGCGGGAAACTACGCGCAACGCCTGTTTCCCGGCATGCGGGTGAAGTACGTCTCGACCGAAGAGTTCACCAACGACTTCATCAACTCCCTGCGCGACGACCGCAAAGTCGCCTTCAAACGCAGCTACCGCGATGTCGATGTGCTGTTGGTCGACGACATCCAGTTCATCGAAGGCAAGGAAGGCATCCAGGAGGAGTTTTTCCACACCTTCAATACGCTGCACAACGCCAACAAGCAGATCGTCATCTCCTCCGACCGGCCGCCCAAACAGCTCGCCACCCTCGAGGATCGGCTCAGGACCCGGTTCGAATGGGGCCTGATCACCGACGTGCAGCCCCCGGAGCTGGAAACCCGCATCGCCATCCTGCGGAAGAAAGCACAAATGGAACGGCTTGCCGTGCCCGACGATGTGCTTGAACTGATCGCCAGCAGCATCGAGCGCAACATCCGCGAGCTCGAGGGCGCGTTGATCCGCGTCACAGCGTTCGCCTCGCTGAACAAGACGCCAATCGACAAGTCGTTGGCCGAGATTGTGTTGCGCGACCTGATCGCCGATGCCAGCACGATGCAAATCAGCGCGGCCACCATCATGGCGGCCACGGCGGAATACTTCGACACCACGGTGGAGGAGCTTCGGGGGCCCGGCAAGACCCGGGCGCTGGCTCAGTCTCGACAAATCGCGATGTACCTGTGCCGAGAACTCACCGACCTGTCGCTACCGAAGATCGGTCAGGCATTCGACCGAGACCACACCACGGTGATGTATGCCGAACGCAAGGTTCGCGGCGAGATGGCCGAACGCCAGGAGGTGTTCGACCATGTCAAAGAACTCACCACACGCATCCGCCAGCGTTCCAAGCGCTGAGTGGGATTCCTCGTCCCCGCTACTACACGTGTCATGACCCGTGGGGTTCACAATTCGCCGCGCCGTCGGCCGCTCCCAAATCGTGTGCACAAGGATGTGGACAACGACCCTGTCACTCGGACCCATCGTGCACAACGGTGTGGTATCCCCAGCGGCGCACACAAACCACACAGCCGTCCGCACTGTCTTCCACAGCACGCCGGCGGCCCGACCAGCAGTGCAACGGTGCTATCCACAAACTGCACAGGCCTTAATACTGTTACTGAGATCTCTCCGTAGTTTCTTCTTTGAAGAACGGCCTTGGGACACGCGCTTTCCACACGGTGACGGGCGTTGAAGTCAACCGATGTCACCCCTGCCGATTAGCTTTCAAGATGGGGCCGGACGCTCTACGGTTGTTCTTCGACTGCCGATTACGGTCGCCACAGCCGACTTGCGGCCGCAGGCGTTCGTCACCGGAGAATCCCCGTTCGCGGGGACAGGTAGCCGCTGACTTTGAGTTCGTTGTGATGGGGTTGATGAAGGGACCGCTATGAATGTGGCGACGACGAAGGTAGGTCTCAACGACTTGAAGTTTCGGCTGGTGCGTGACGACTTCGCCGAAGCGGTGGCTTGGGTGGCCCGGAATCTGCCCACCAGGCCGACGGTGCCGGTGCTTGCCGGAGTCCTGCTGACCGGATCGGAAGACGGGCTGGTGATTTCCGGTTTCGACTACGAGGTCTCCGCCGAGGTCCGGGTGGCCGCTGAAATTGCTTCTCCAGGAACGGTTTTGGTGTCAGGCAGATTGTTGTCGGACATCACCCGCGCGTTACCGGACCGGCCGGTCGACTTCCACGTCGACGGTACCCGGGTGTCGTTGACGTGCGGGAGCGCCAGATTCTCGTTGCCGACGATGGCTGTCGAGGACTACCCCGCTTTACCTGCCCTGCCGGAGGAGACTGGCAGACTGCCCGCCGAGGTGTTCGCCGAAGCGATCAGTCAAGTTGCCGTGGCAGCTGGCCGAGACGACACGTTGCCGATGTTGACCGGTATCCGGGTGGAGATCTCGGGTGAAACAGTGGTTTTGGCCGCAACCGACCGGTTCCGGTTGGCGGTGCGCGAACTGACGTGGTCGGCGGTGTCGCCTGATATCGAGGCCGCGGTCCTGGTGCCGGCCAAGACGCTGGCGGAAGCAGCCAAGGCGAGCCCCGACGGCTCGGAGGTGCGGCTGTCGTTGGGCGCCGGTTCCGGCGTCGGACGAGACGGCCTGTTGGGCATCAGCGGCGACGGCAAGCGCAGCACCACCCGATTGCTTGACGCTGAGTTTCCGAAGTTTCGGCAGTTGCTTCCGACTGAGCACACCGCCGTGGCCACCATAGGGGTGGCCGAGTTGACTGAAGCAATCAAGCGCGTTGCATTGGTGGCCGAACGGGGAGCCCAAATCCGGATGGAATTCGCCGACGGGCTGCTGCGGCTGTCCGCCGGCGCCGACGACGTCGGGCGCGCCGAAGAAGACTTGCCCGTCGAGTTCGCCGGTGACCCGCTGACCATTGCGTTCAACCCGACGTATCTGACCGACGGGCTGGGCTCGCTGCATTCCGAACGGGTGTCGTTCGGCTTCACCACGCCCAGTCGACCCGCGGTCTTGCGCCCAGCATCGGATGAGGAGTCACACCCGGACGGCTCTGGGCCCTTCCCCGCTGTCCAGAGCCAATACGTCTATCTGCTGATGCCTGTGCGCTTGCCGGGGTAGTGCGCAGCGGTGTTCGTTCGGTACTTGGGGTTGCGCGACTTCCGGTCGTGGCCCCATGCCGAGCTGGAATTGCAGCCGGGGCGCACGGTCTTCGTCGGTCCCAACGGGTACGGCAAGACGAATCTCATTGAGGCGCTGTGGTATTCGTCGACGTTGGCTTCACACCGGGTAGCCACCGACGCCCCGCTGGTGCGAAGTGGTGCTCCGCGAGCGGTGATTTCGACGATCGTGGTCAACGATGGCCGCGAATGTGCAGTCGACTTGGAGATCGCGTCCGGGCGGGCCAACAAGGCGCGGTTGAACCGGTCGCCGGTGCGCAGCACCCGCGAGGTGGTCGGAGTGTTGCGGGCAGTCCTGTTCGCGCCCGAAGACCTGGCGTTGGTACGCGGAGACCCGGCGGATCGTCGCCGCTACCTGGACGACCTGGCGACGCTGCGCCGGCCGCGGATCGCGGCGGTGCGCGCGGACTACGACAAAGTGCTGCGGCAGCGGACGGCGCTGCTGAAGACAGCGGCCGGTGCTCGACAACGCGGCGACTACGGTGTGCTGGAGACGCTTGATGTGTGGGACGGGCGGTTGGCCGCGCACGGCGCTGAGTTGATGGCCGCGCGCGTCGACCTGGTCAACGAACTAGCCCCCGAAGTTGCGAAGGCCTACCAGTTGTTGGCACCCGGGCCCCGGGCCGCCTGGATCGGTTATCGCGCCAGCGTCGACCTGGGTCCGGCTGGACACGCCGACCCGGGCTTTCTGGAAGCCGCCTTGCTCTCGGCGTTATCCGAGCGGCGAAGCGCCGAGCTGGAACGTGGAGTGTGTTTGGTCGGCCCGCATCGCGACGACTTGGAGTTGCAGCTCGGTGACCAGCCGGCGAAAGGTTTTGCCAGCCACGGGGAATCGTGGTCGCTGGCATTGGCGTTGCGGCTCGCGGCCTATGAGCTGTTGCGCGGCGAAGGCAGCGACCCGGTGTTGTTGCTCGACGACGTGTTCGCCGAACTCGACACCACGCGGCGACGCGCGCTGGCAACCGTCGCCGCATCGGCGGAGCAGGTGTTGGTGACGGCGGCGGTGGCCGAAGACATCCCGACAGGTTGGGATGCTCGGGAGGTGGCGATTCAGTTGCGTGACGAAGACAGCGGACGAATCTCGGTGGTGCAGACATGACTGACAACGTCAATCCGGTGGAACCGCCGCGAGCAGCAGATATGGATTTGGTGCGGCGCACGCTCGAGGAGGCGCGGGAAGCGGCGCGGCTGCGCGGTCATGATGTGGGCCGCGGGCGTTCGGCGGTGGCTCCGCGCCGGGTGGCCGGCGCCGGGAGCCGGCGAAGCTGGTCTGGGCCAGGTCCCGATCATCGGGACCCTCAACCACTCGGGCGTCTAGCGCGGGACGTGGCGAAGAAGCGCGGCTGGTCGTCACGAGTGGCCGAAGGCACGGTCCTCGGACAGTGGGCGTCGGTGGTCGGTCAACAGATCGCCGAGCACGCCACCCCCACCGGGTTGAGCGACGGCGTCTTGAAGGTCTCAGCGGAATCGACCGCCTGGGCCACCCAGTTGCGGATCATGCAAGCCCAACTTCTGGCGAAGATCGCGGCCGCGGTCGGCGACGGTGTCGTGACGACGCTGAAAATTTCTGGTCCGGCGGCGCCGTCATGGCGGAAGGGACCGCTGCACATCGCCGGGCGAGGCCCGCGCGACACGTACGGCTGAGGTGCGGATCGGCGGCGTCGAATTATCGGCTGAGAGCCGCCAGAAGCCCAGCGATATCCTCCGCGAGCGTCAGGACGCGGCCCTACTCACGATGGCGAACACACGGCGCGGTCAGATAGGTAGAAACGCCCCGGGAAAATCGGTGCTGTCAGCCAGTAACGGTAGACTGGAGCCACGATGCTGCTGCGGTGACTGGACCGCTCGCATGCGACCCCCAAGGAGACCTTTCCGACCGTGGCTGCCCAGAAGAAGAAAGCACCAGCGAAGTACGGCGCCCAATCCATCACCATTCTCGAAGGGCTGGAGGCTGTCCGCAAACGCCCCGGGATGTACATCGGCTCCACCGGTGAGCGTGGTCTGCACCACCTCATCTGGGAAGTCGTGGACAACGCGGTCGATGAGGCGATGGCCGGTTACGCCACCCAGGTCGACGTGCGATTGCTCGAGGATGGCGGCGTCGAAGTCACCGATAACGGCCGCGGAATCCCGGTCGAGATGCACGCGTCGGGCATCCCGACCGTCGACGTGGTGATGACCCAGCTGCATGCCGGCGGAAAGTTTGACTCGGATGCGTACGCGGTTTCGGGTGGTCTGCACGGTGTCGGCGTCTCGGTAGTCAACGCGCTGTCAACCCGTTTGGAAGTGGAGATTTGCACCGACGGCTACGAGTGGTTCCAGTTCTACGACCACTCGGTGCCCGGCACGCTCAAGCAGGGAGCGAAGACAACAAAGACCGGCTCGACGGTCCGGTTCTGGGCCGACCCGACGGTGTTCGAGACCACCGAGTATGACTTCGAGACCGTCGCGCGCCGGCTGCAGGAAATGGCGTTTCTGAACAAGGGCCTGACGATCACGCTCACCGACGAGCGGGTGTCCGAGGAAGAGGTGGTCGACGAGGTCGTCAGCGATACCGCCGAGGCGCCGAAGACCGCCGAGGAGAGGGCGGCCGAGAAGGCGGCACCGCACAAGGTCAAGAAGCGTGAGTTCCACTACCCCGGCGGGCTCGTCGACTTCGTCAAGCACATCAACCGCACCAAGCAGCCGATCCACAACACCATCGTCGACTTCCAAGGTAAGGGCGACGGCCACGAGGTCGAGATCGCGATGCAGTGGAACGCCGGCTACTCCGAGTCCGTACACACGTTCGCCAACACCATCAACACCCACGAGGGTGGCACCCACGAAGAAGGCTTCCGCGCGGCCTTGACGTCGGTGGTCAACAAGTACGCCAAGGACCGAAAGCTGTTAAAAGACAAGGACCCGAACCTCACTGGCGACGACATTCGAGAAGGTTTGGCAGCGGTGATCTCCGTCAAGGTCGCCGAACCGCAATTCGAGGGTCAGACCAAGACCAAACTCGGCAACACCGAAATCAAGTCGTTCGTGCAGAAGGTGTGCAACGAGCAGCTCACCCACTGGTTCGAAGCCAACCCGTCCGACGCCAAGACCGTCGTCAACAAGGCGGTGTCGTCGGCGCAGGCGCGCATCGCCGCCCGCAAAGCCCGAGAACTGGTGCGCCGCAAGACCGCGACCGACATCGGCGGGTTGCCCGGCAAGCTGGCCGACTGCCGCTCCACCGATCCCCGTAAGTCGGAACTGTATGTGGTGGAAGGCGATTCGGCCGGCGGCTCTGCAAAAAGCGGCCGCGACTCGATGTTTCAGGCGATCCTGCCGTTACGCGGCAAGATCATCAACGTCGAGAAGGCCCGCATCGACCGGGTGCTCAAGAACACCGAAGTGCAGGCGATCATCACCGCACTGGGCACCGGGATTCACGACGAGTTCGACATTTCCAAGTTGCGCTACCACAAGATCGTGCTGATGGCCGACGCCGACGTCGACGGCCAGCACATCTCGACGCTGTTGTTGACGTTGCTGTTCCGGTTCATGCGCCCGCTGATCGAGAACGGTCATGTGTTCTTGGCGCAGCCGCCGCTGTACAAACTGAAGTGGCAGCGCGCCGAACCGGAATTCGCCTACTCCGACCGCGAACGCGACGGACTGCTGGAGGCCGGGCTGAAGGCCGGCAAGAAGATCAACAAGGACGACGGCATCCAGCGCTACAAGGGTCTCGGTGAAATGGACGCCAAGGAGTTGTGGGAAACCACGATGGACCCCGCGGTGCGGGTGCTGCGCCAGGTCACTCTCGACGACGCCGCCGCGGCCGACGAGCTGTTCTCCATCCTGATGGGCGAGGACGTCGACGCTCGGCGCAGCTTTATCACCCGCAACGCCAAGGACGTTCGCTTCCTTGATGTCTGAGCCGCGGGTCCAGCCCTATCGGTGAACGAGGAATAGATGACAGACACCACGCTGCCGCCTGGGGATGATTCCACCGAGCGGATCGAACCGGTCGACATCCAGCAGGAGATGCAGCGCAGCTACATCGACTACGCGATGAGCGTGATCGTCGGTCGTGCGCTGCCCGAAGTACGCGACGGCCTCAAGCCGGTGCACCGCCGGGTGCTCTACGCGATGTTCGACTCGGGCTTCCGCCCGGATCGCAGCCACGCCAAGTCCGCTCGGTCGGTCGCCGAGACGATGGGCAACTACCACCCGCACGGTGACGCGTCGATCTACGACACCCTGGTGCGGATGGCCCAGCCGTGGTCGCTGCGCTACCCGCTGGTCGACGGCCAAGGCAACTTCGGTTCACCCGGCAATGACCCGCCGGCGGCGATGAGGTACTGCGTCACTGGGGATGCGTTGGTTGCCCTCCCCGAGGGGGATTCGGTGCGGATCGCCGACGTGGTGCCGGATGCGAGGCCTAATAGCGACAACGTCATCGACCTCAAAGTCCTTGATCGACATGGTAATCCGGTGCTTGCCGATCGACTGTTCCACTCGGGGGAGCACCGGGTGTACACGGTCCGCACGGTCCAAGGCCTGCAGGTCACTGGCACTGCCAACCACCCATTGCTCTGCTTGGTGGATGTCGCCGGCGTGCCGACCCTGCTGTGGAAACTGATCGACGAAATCAAGCCGGGCGATTATGCGGTGATCCAACGGAGCGCATTGAGCGTCGACTGTGCAGGTTTTGCCCGCGAAAGACGCAAATTTGCGCCCACAACCTACACAGTCGGCGTCCCTGGACTAGCGCGCTTCCTGCACGCGCACGGCAGTAACCCGGACGCCCAAGCAATTGCCGAAGAGCTGACCGATGGTCGGTTCAACTACGCGCGAGTCGCCAGTGTCACTGACGCCGGCGTGCAGCCGGTCTATAGCCTCCGCGTCAATACTGCGGACCACGCGTTTATCACCAACGGGTTTGTCAGCCACAACACCGAAGCGCGGCTGACACCGCTGGCGATGGAGATGTTGCGTGAAATCGACGAGGAGACAGTCGATTTCATTCCGAACTATGACGGCCGGGTGCAAGAGCCGACGGTACTGCCCAGCCGGTTCCCCAACCTGCTGGCCAACGGCTCAGGCGGCATCGCGGTCGGAATGGCCACCAACATCCCGCCGCACAATCTGCGCGAGCTCGCCGAAGCGGTGTTCTGGTGCCTGGAAAACTTCGACGCCGACGAAGAGGCGACGCTGGCCGCGGTCACCGAACGGGTCAAAGGCCCCGACTTTCCCACCGCCGGGCTAATCGTCGGCAGTCAGGGAATTACCGAGGCCTACACCACCGGGCGCGGCTCGATCCGCATGCGCGGGGTCGCCGAGATCGAGGAAATTGCAAAGGGCCGAACGGGACTCGTCATCACCGAGCTGCCCTACCAGGTCAACCACGACAACTTCATCACCTCGATCGCCGAACAGGTCCGCGACGGCAAGCTCTCCGGTATCGCCAACATCGAAGACCAGAGCAGCGACCGGGTGGGGCTGCGCATCGTCATCGAGCTCAAACGCGACGCGGTCGCCAAGGTCGTGCTCAACAACCTCTACAAGCACACCCAGCTGCAGACCAGCTTCGGCGCCAACATGCTGGCGATCGTCGACGGGGTGCCGCGCACGCTGCGGTTGGACCAGCTGATCCGCCACTACGTCGACCATCAGCTCGACGTGATCGTGCGGCGCACCCGCTACCGGCTGCGCAAAGCCAACGAACGCGCCCACATCCTGCGCGGGCTGGTCAAAGCGCTCGACGCACTTGACGAAGTGATCGCGCTGATCCGGGCATCCGAGACCGTCGACATCGCCCGGCAAGGCCTGATCGAGCTGCTCGACATCGACGAGATCCAGGCCCAGGCGATCCTCGACATGCAGTTGCGCCGCCTAGCGGCCCTGGAACGGCAACGCATCATCGACGACCTGGCCAAGATCGAGGCCGAGATTGCCGACCTGGAGGACATCCTCGCGAAGCCGGAGCGCCAGCGCGGCATCGTGCGCGACGAGCTCGCCGAGATCGTCGACAAACACGGCGACGACCGTCGCACCCGAATCGTGGCCGCCGACGGCGAGGTCAGCGACGAAGATCTCATCGCTCGCGAGGACGTCGTCGTCACCATCACCGAGACCGGCTACGCAAAGCGCACCAAGACCGACCTGTACCGCAGCCAGAAACGCGGCGGCAAAGGCGTGCAGGGCGCGGGCCTCAAGCAAGACGACATCGTGGCGCACTTCTTCGTGTGCTCCACACACGACTGGATCCTGTTTTTCACCAGCCAGGGCCGGGTGTATCGGGCCAAGGCGTACGAGCTGCCGGAGGCCTCCCGCACAGCGCGCGGCCAGCACGTGGCCAACCTGCTGGCGTTCCAGCCGGAGGAACGTATCGCGCAGGTCATCCGGATCCGCGGCTACACCGACGCGCCGTATCTCGTGCTGGCAACCCGCAACGGCTTGGTCAAGAAGACCAGGCTTACCGACTTCGACTCCAACCGGTCGGGCGGGATCGTCGCGATCAATCTGCGCGACGGCGACGAACTGGTTGGCGCGGTGCTGTGTTCGGCCGACGACGATCTGCTGCTGGTCTCGGCCAACGGCCAGTCCATCCGGTTCTCGGCGACCGACGAAGCGCTGCGGCCGATGGGCCGGGCCACTTCGGGCGTGCAGGGCATGCGGTTCAACACCGACGACGAGCTGCTGTCACTGAATGTGGTCCGGGAAGGCACCTATTTATTGGTCGCGACCTCCGGCGGCTATGCCAAGCGCACCGCGATCGAGGAATACCCGGTCCAAGGGCGCGGCGGCAAGGGAGTGCTGACCATCCAGTACGACCCGCGGCGTGGCAAGCTGGTTGGGGCATTGATCGTCGATGACCAGACTGAGGTCTACGCGATCACCTCCGGCGGCGGGGTGATCCGGACGGCGGCGCGGCAGGTTCGCAAGGCCGGACGGCAGACCAAGGGTGTGCGGTTGATGAACTTGGGTGAGGGCGACACACTGATAGCCATCGCACGCAATGCCGAAGAAGCCGAAGTAAGCGACGACGATCCGGGTTCCTAGGCTGTGACGATACGATCCCCGAGGTGGGCGTTCCCCACTAGCGGGGCCAGAGTCGGGCAGCGCCGCTCAGCCCGACACATAAGCGACCGCCACCACCGCCCGGGCGGCCCGGGTGTACACGTAAGGAGCCGCGGGTGACTTCACCGAACGAGCCGGGACACTCCTCGCCCGGCGAAAACCCGGGCGACCGCAATGGTTCACCTGATCACAACGACGCACACCGATCCGCGCCGCGACCGGGCCCCGGCCGCGCCACCGACACTGGCAGCGTGCCGCCGTGGCAGCGGCGCCCCGACCGGCCACGTCCGCCGCAACGGTCTGCTTCGGAAACACCGGCCGAACCCCGCACGACCCGCCACTCCGGCGACATCGAGGGGCGCGTGAACCGCTTCATTACGGGCACCGCCGCGCCGGCTGCCTTCTCCTCTCCCAAACGGCCGGACCCCGCGCCGCCTCGGCCCGAACACACCAGCGCTCCCGAGCACGATTCCGAACCAGCGCCGGCGCGCGGCGACGGCCGCCATGCTGACGCGTACGCCAGCGAGCTGCCAGATCTGTCTGCGCCGGCTCCCCGGCCGGCGCAGCGCCAACCAGGCCCGGATCACCCCACAGACACCGCCAACCCGCCTGGACCGGGCCGGTCCACCACAGCAGAACCGCGCCTCCAGGTGGCCCGCCGGGCGCGCGGGCCGGTTCGGGCGAGCATGCAGATTCGCCGCATCGATCCCTGGAGCACGTTGAAGGTGTCGCTGGTGCTGTCGGTGGCGCTGTTCTTTGTCTGGATGATCGCGGTGGCATTCCTCTACCTGGTGCTGGGCGGAATGGGTGTGTGGAGCAAGCTGAACAGCAACGTCGGTGACTTGCTGACCAACGCCAACGGCGGCAGCACGGGCGAGCTGGTGTCCAGCGGGACGATCTTCGGCGGCGCGGTGCTGATCGGCCTGGTCAACATCGTGTTGCTGACCGCGGGGGCCACAATCGGCGCGTTCATCTACAACCTGACGACGGACCTGATCGGCGGCATCGAGGTGACGCTGGCAGACCGGGATTAGTGTTTTGGGGGGTGGGCGCCGATTGCGGTAATCTCGTCGCTCGGCCGTACCGAGGTACGGGCCTATAGCTCAGGCGGTTAGAGCGCTTCGCTGATAACGAAGAGGTCGGAGGTTCGAGTCCTCCTAGGCCCACCACCATGTGTTCTCCCCGACGCGCCGTGCGACTTGCGGTGCTGCTCGCCGCGATCACGGTGGTGGCGGCGGTGGTGCGATCCCGACGCCGCGTCGAGGTATGGCACGTGGCCGCTGACCACACCGCGGGTCACGACCCGGGGCCTTAGCTCAGTTGGTAGAGCGCTGCCTTTGCAAGGCAGAAGTCAGGGGTTCGAATCCCCTAGGCTCCACAGGCGGCCGATCACGGCTGGGCTTGCACATCTACGCTCGGCGGTCGCGGCGACGGTTCCGACCGCGACGAGCGGCGAATCACCGAGAACGCCACCGCCCCCGCGGCGAGCCCGGCGGCCGCGGCGATCCCCGCGATAACCCATGGGCGCCTGCTGCGACGCTGGGACCGGCGTGCCTGCTGCAGCGCCGCCGGCAGCCCGGACACCACCTGTTGAGCCGCAGCCAGTTCTTGGGCGATGGTCTCTTGGGCGGTTGCCAGCTCGCGGGCCAGCCTGCCCTCCCGGTAACGCCTGCGCAGGTTGGCCGCGCCTGACTGAGCGGAGTGGAGACCCAGCCCGACGACACCGCGGGTGACATCGACCGGCCCGACGGCCGTGTACGTCAGACCGCGGGTCAGCCGTTGTCGTGGAGTCAACCGGGTTGCCGTCTTCAGGCTCATCACGCCTCTTTCTGTCGACCGTGCGTCCGAACCTCCCCAGACTGCCACCATTGCGGCGCCTGCGCGCCGAATGAGGTCGGCTGCGCGTGTTGTGCCGCAGCGGCTGCCGTGGTCGCGGCTCATGGGACCCGGTGCGGCTGCGCCGAAGGCTAATGGCAGACTCGGATGTCGTGACTAACAGTCCCATTCAGACCGCCACGGCCACGCTGCACACCAACCGTGGTGACATCAAAATCGCCCTGTTCGGCAACCACGCTCCCAAGACCGTCGCGAACTTCGTGGGCCTGGCGCAAGGCACCAAGGAGTACTCGAGCCAGAACGCATCCGGCGGCACGTCGGGCCCGTTCTACGACGGCGCGGTGTTCCACCGGGTGATCAAGGGCTTCATGATCCAGGGCGGCGACCCGACCGGCACCGGTCGTGGCGGTCCGGGCTACAAGTTCGCCGACGAGTTTCACCCCGAGCTGCAGTTCGACCGGCCCTACCTGCTGGCGATGGCCAACGCCGGCCCCGGCACCAACGGCTCGCAGTTCTTCATCACCGTCGACCGCACACCGCACCTGAACCGGCGGCACACCATCTTCGGTGAAGTGGTCGATACCGAGTCTCAGAAGGTCGTCGACGCGATCGCCAACACGGCCACCGACGGCAACGATCGGCCGACCGAGGCGGTCGTCATCGAATCGGTCACCATCGCGTGACGCGGCTCAGGTGACTTCCGGTCCGGCGTAACCGGCGTCGGTCAGCGCGTCGAGGACCTCCAGCGGGTCGGTGCCCAGATCCCAGCGGGAGAAAATCCGCAGCTGGTCGTCGGCGGTCTCGATCTCGAGGAGCCGGAGTTTGCGCCCGATGCGACGGAACTCGACGATCCGGATGATCTTGACCTGGGGGCGGCGCAAGAACTGCGTTCGCCACCAGCCACGCACGACGAGGCCGTCGGGCTCGATTGCCAGCCGTGGGCGAGCGCGCCACGACACGACCGCAAACAAGATCAGACCCGTTGCGGCAATACCTGTGAATATCCTGCCTGGAAGGTCTGTGACTAGGGTCACACAGCCGATAGCCATCACCGCCCCGGCGAAGCCACAACCAGCGATTCCAGCCGTCCTCGGCGCCCATTGAGTTTGCTGCACGAGTCCCCTAGACCCTCTCACCACAGCCGATGTAGTTATCCACAAGCGCTATCAACAATGGGGATGAATCACATCGGTGTGATTGGGTGACGGTGAAGTTGCCAGCCCAGTAACGATCGCCGCCCAAGATGAATTCAACATGGCGCACCGGTTACTCAGTGCCAACGCATCGTGAGCAACAGACCGGTGATCATGAAAGCAAAGGCAATCGCGTAGTTCCACGGGCCCAGCTCTGACATCCAGTTCAGCGCGGTGGGTGCCGTCGAGCCGGCGGCGGCCAGTTGGAACACCATCAGCCAGATCAGCCCGATCAGCATCAGGCCCACGAACAATGCGACGAACCACGCACTGGACGGCCCGGCCTTGACCTTGACCGGCGTACGGCTCACCGCGCCGACGGTGAAGTCATTCTTCTTGCGGACCTTCGACTTGGGCATTGATACCTCGGAGATGCGGGTGTGACGATAACGACTGAAAGCCGCGAGCATGGTTCGGCTACGAGATTAACGCACGCGTGGTCCAGGGAACGGAGAGCCGATGACTAGCCCGGCCCAGCCCCGTTCACCGTGGCGCTTCGGTGTGCCGCTGGTGTGGTTGCTGGCCGGCCTGCTGTTGGCCGCCACCCACGGTGTCTCGGGCGGCAGCGAGATCCGCCGCAGCGATGCACCGCGCCTGGTCGACCTGGTCCGCGAAGAGCAAGCGTCGGTGGACCGGCTCACCGCCGAGCGAGACGGGCTGTCCACCAAGATCGACTCGACCCATGGCCGGTCCGCGGACACCGCGTTGGCAGCGATGCAGGCCCGCTCGGCTCAACTTGCCGGTGAGGCCGGTCTGGATCCGGTCCACGGCCCCGGTCTGGTCGTGACGCTCAGCGACGCTCAGCGCGACGCCAACGGCCGCTTCCCGCGCGATGCCTCTCCGGACGATCTGGTAGTGCACCAGCAGGACATCCAGGCGGTGCTCAACGCGTTGTGGAGCGCCGGCGCGGAGGCGATCCAGGTGCAGGACCAGCGCATCATCGCCACTTCAGCACCGCGCTGTGTCGGAAACACGCTGCTGCTCAACGGGCGTACCTATAGTCCGCCCTACATGATCACCGCTATCGGCGACGCGGCCGCCATGCAGGCAGCGTTGGCCGCCGCTCCCCTGGTCACTCTCTACAAGCAATACGTGATTCGGTTCGGGCTCGGCTACGACGAGCAGGTCAAATCCGATGTGCGGATCGTCGGGCACAGTGAACCGGTGCGCATGCACGTCGCCAAGCCCGCCGGCCCGCTGGGCTACTGAGCCCAAGCCGCGAACAGGGCGAACGCTAGGCTGGCACGGTGCGGATCTTGGTCGTCGACAACTACGACAGCTTCGTGTTCAACCTGGTGCAGTACCTCGGCCAGCTCGGCGTCGAGGCCCAGGTGTGGCGCAACGACGACCCCAGGTTCGCTGATCAAGCTGCCGTCGCCGCTGACTTCGACGGGGTGCTGCTCAGCCCGGGTCCGGGCACACCCGAGCGCGCCGGCGCGTCGATCGGCCTGGTGCGTGCCTGCGCCGCCGCGCGCACCGCGCTGCTGGGTGTGTGCTTGGGGCATCAGGCGATCGGTGTGGCATTCGGGGCCACCGTCGACCGTGCCCCCGAGCTGCTGCACGGCAAGACCAGCAGCGTGTTCCACACGAATAGCGGTGTGCTGCACGGGCTTCCGGATCCGTTCACGGCGACCCGCTACCACTCGCTGACTATACTGCCGGAAACGTTGCCGCCCGTGCTGGAGGTGACGGCCCGCACCCGCAGCGGGGTGATCATGGGCGTGCAGCACAGCGAGCTGCCGATCCACGGGGTGCAGTTCCACCCGGAGTCCATCCTCACCGAGGGCGGACACCGGATGCTGGCCAACTGGCTGGCCTATTGCGGGCAACGCCTCGACGACGGCCTGGTGCGTCGGCTGGAAAGCGAAATCGCCGCGACAGTACGGCCTTTGGCGGCTACTGACCGAACTTCAGCGTGATGGTGCCGTCTTTGTTCACGCCCTGACCGGGCGCCGGGCTCTGATACACGACGCGGTTGTGCTTGTCGCCGCCGGCGTCGACGTCGGGCCCCTTGTCCAAGACGCCGTTCCAGCCCAGCGCGCGTAACCGCGGTTCCGCGTCGGTCCAGAACATGCCGGACAGGTCGGGCATCACGAACTGGTTGCCCTTGGATACCTGCAGTTCGATCACGGAGTCCACTGGAACGTTGGCTCCTACGGGCGGATTCGTACCGATGACCTCCCCGGGCGGTTTCGGGCTGTCCACCAAGGCCTGGGCGAACTTGGAGAAGCCGTAGACGGTGAGGTTCTTCTGCGCGAGGTCGACCGTTTGGCCGGCCACGTCGGGGACCTCTTTGGTCGCCGGCCCCGACCCGACGACGATCGTGATCACATTGGTGATCGCCGACGTCTGGTTGGCCGGCGGATTAGTGCCGACCACACGGCCTTTCAGCTCCGGGGTCGACGGCGAGCTGACCTGCTTGAACCGGCCAAACCCGGCTGCCGTCAGCTTCTTGACCGCATCGGCGTAGCTCAGCGAGGACACGTCCGGCACTTCACGCTGCTCGGGCCCGGTCGAGACGTTGACGGTGATCTCGTCGCCTGCGCCCACCGACGCGTTGGCGGTCGGGTCGGTGCCGATCACATGGTCGGGGGGGACCGTCGAATCCGGCTTTTGTTGGGTGCGGGTCTTGAAGCCGCGGTTTTGCAGGGCGGCGATCGCGTCGGCCGAAACCTGTCCGCGCACATCGGGCACCTGGACGCTGCGGGTGTTGCCGCCGAATGTGTTGATCAGGATGGTCACCACCACCGTCAACACCGCCAGCACGGCCACCGCGACCAGCCAGCGGCCTACCGAGCCGGTGCTGCGGTCACGGACGAAGTCGAGTTGCTGCCGCGGTAGCGGATCCGTCTGGGGTCCCGCCGGACCGGACGGCGTCGACGACGCCAGCAGCGACGTCCGCTCGGCGGCGGTGAGGACCTTCGGCGCTTCGGGCGGCTCACCGTTGTGCACCCGAATCAGATCGGCGCGCATCTCGGCGGCGGTCTGGTAGCGGTTGTCGGGGTTTTTGGCCAACGCCTTGAGCACGACGGCGTCAAGGTCCGCCGAGATCCCCTCGTGGCGCTGCGACGGCGGAATCGGGTCTTCCCGCACATGCTGGTAGGCGACCGCGACCGGCGAGTCACCGACGAAAGGTGGCTCGCCGGTAAGGATTTCGTAGAGAACACAGCCCAACGAGTACACATCGGAGCGGGCGTCGACGGCGTCGCCGCGAGCTTGCTCGGGCGACAGGTACTGCGCGGTGCCGATCACCGCCGCGGTCTGGGTGACGCTGTTGCCGCTGTCGGCGATCGCCCTGGCGATACCGAAGTCCATCACCTTGACCGCGCCGGTCTTGCTGATCATGATGTTCGCCGGCTTGACGTCGCGGTGGATGATGCCGTGCTGGTGGGAAAAGTTGAGCGCCTGGCAGGCGTCGGCGATGACCTCGATAGCGCGCTGGGGCGGCATCGGGCCCTCGGTATGCACGATGTCGCGCAGCGTGACCCCGTCGACGTACTCCATCACGATGTAGGGCAGCGGGCCAGCGGGGGTTTCGGCTTCGCCGGTGTCGTACACGGCGACGATGGCCGGGTGGTTCAGCGCGGCGGCGTTTTGCGCCTCGCGCCGAAAGCGCAGATAAAAGCTGGGGTCGCGGGCGAGGTCGGCGCGCAGCACCTTGACCGCCACGTCGCGGTGTAACCGCACGTCGCGCGCGAGGTGAACCTCTGACATGCCGCCGAAACCGAGGATTTCGCCCAGCTCGTAGCGGTCAGACAGGTGCTGCGGGGTAGTCATTGCGATATTTCGGGTAGGGCCGCCGACGCCGAATCGTGCTGCGTGAGCGGGGCGGCCCGCCTTCCTTCGATTGCCCGGCTGAGTTGGGCGTGCTTGCTCTGCCGTCCAGGATGACCCGTCGGCCCCCGATCCGTCCAATCGGACGGCGTTGCGGGGGCCGAGCCGCTGCTGCTGGGCGCGGTTCCGGTATCGGTGACGGTCGGGGTGGACTGCTGGGGCTGCATGTTCTCGTTGTGGGAGTTGATCACGATCAGCACCGCGATGATGATCGCCAGCGCTCCCAGCACTCCGGCTGCCCACAACAGTGCGCGCTGCCCGGAGGAAAAGGTGCGTCGCTGCGGTGGCGGACGGTGCCCTGTGGTCGCCGGCCGCGGTCGACGGGCGGCGGGAGCGCGGCCGGTGGGGTTGGCGGCGACCCGGGAGGGGGCACTCGAAGGAATGGAAGCGGGGGTCGCCCGGCCTGTTTGGTTGGGTCGCGGCGGCCGACGGCCGGCACGCACCGCGGCGACGGCGTCGGCGAACGGTCCCCCGCTCTTGTAGCGCAGCTGCGGGTTCTTGACGAGGGTGATCTCGATGAGCTCCCGCACGTTGGGTGGCACGTCGTTGGGCAGCGGCGGCGGCGGCTCTTTGATGTGCTTCATCGCAACCGTTAGGGCGCCGTCGCCGGTGAAGGGCCGCCTGCCCGAAACCGATTCGTAGCCAACGACTCCCAGCGAATAGACGTCGCTGGCAGGTGTTGCCTCGTGACCGAGAGCCTGCTCGGGCGCGATGTATTGAGCGGTGCCCATCACCATGCCCGTCTGAGTGACCGGGGCCGCGTCGACGGCCTTGGCGATACCGAAGTCGGTGATCTTCACCTGGCCGGTCGGGGTGATCAAGATGTTGCCGGGCTTGACGTCGCGGTGCACCAACCCGGCGGCGTGCGCCACCTGCAGGGCCCGGCCGGTCTGCTCGAGCATGTCCAGCGCGTGCCGCAGCGAGAGCTTGCCGGTGCGCTTGAGCACCGAGTTGAGCGGCTCGCCGTTGACCAGCTCCATCACCAGGTAAGCGGTGCGGCCCTCGCCGTTCATGGTGGTTTCGCCGTAGTCATGCACGCTGGCGATGCCCGGGTGGTTGAGCATCGCCGTGGTGCGCGCCTCGTTGCGGAACCGCTCCAGGAATTCGGGGTCTTGGGAGAACTCTTGTTTGAGCACTTTGACCGCGACACGGCGGCCCAGCCGGCTGTCGACGGCCTCCCACACCTGGCCCATGCCGCCGGTGGCGATGAGCCGCTGCAGGCGATACCGGCCAGACAGCGTCACACCTACTCGCGCGGTCATGGTCCTCCCTGCAGCGCAGCCTCGATCACGGCCCGGCCGATCGGCGCGGCGAGGGCGCCACCGGTCGCGGATAGCCGGTCAGCGCCGTCCTCTACCAGTACCGCGACTGCCACTCTCGGTGTGCGCGCCGGTGCGAAGGCGATGTACCACGCATGCGGCGGAGTGTTTCGCGGGTCGGTGCCGTGCTCAGCGGTACCGGTCTTGGAAGCGATCTGCACGCCGGGGATGGCCCCTTTCTGCTGTGTGACTGTCTCGGCGCCGACCATCAATTCTGTTAGCTTAGCCGCGACCTGCGGTGAAACTGCACGGCGCTGCTCATGCGGGGCGGTGCTGCCGAGGTTAGCCAGGTCGGGCCCTTGGAGGCTGTTGACCAGGTAGGGCTGCATGGTGACCCCGTCGTTGGCGATGGTCGCGGCCACCATCGCGTTCTGCAGCGGGGTGAGCGCGACATCCTTCTGTCCGATACTCGACATTCCCAGCGCGGCGTCGTCGGGAATCGGGCCGACGGTTGATTCGGCGAACTGCAGCGGGATGGGGTCCGGGGGGTTGTCGAACCCGAACGCCTGGGCGGTACTGCGCAGGGCGTCGACGCCGGTGCCGATGCCCAGTTGGACGAACGCGGTGTTGCAGGAATGGGCGAATGCCTCGCGCAGCGACACGGTCGCCTCGCTGCCGCACGGTGTGCCGCCGAAGTTCTGCAGGACCGCAGTGCTGTCGGGCAGCGGAATCGTCGGCGCCGAGGTGAGCTGGTCATCTTCGGTCACGCCTGCCTGCAGGGCAGCGGCTGTGGTGATCACCTTGAACGTCGAACCCGGCGGGTAGGTCTCCGAGATGGCGCGGTTGGTCAGCGGGGAGGCGGGGTCGTCCCTCAGCCGCTGCCAGGCCTGGGATTGTTCGTCGGCGTTGTGCGACGCCAACAGGTTGGGGTCGTAGGACGGCGAAGACACCAGCGCCAGGATCTTGCCCGTCGACGGTTCGACCGCGACGACGGCACCTTTGCAGGGACCGCCGCAGCCCTGCTGCATCGCATCCCAGCCGGCCTGCTGCACACGCGGGTTGATCGTGGTGTCGACGTTACCGCCGCGCGGGTCGCGACCGGTGAAGAAGTCGGCCAGCCGCCGGCCGAATAGCCGCTGGTCGGAGCCGTTGAGCAGTGGGTCCTCGGCGCGTTCCAGGCCTGTGCTGGAATACCGCAGCGAGTAGAAACCGGTAATCGGCGCGTCCACAAAAGGATTCGGATACACCCGGAGGAACTTGAAGCGGTTGTCGGTGGCTACCGAATAGGCCAGCAGCTGTCCCCCGGCGGTGATCTGGCCGCGTTGCCGCGAGTACTCGTCGAGCAGCACTCGCTGGTTGCGCGGATCGGCGCGCAGTCCGTCGGCGGTGAACACCTGGGTGAAGGTGGCGTTGAGCAGCAGCAGCACGATCAGCGCCATCACGGTCACCGAGATCCGGCGCAGGGAGGCGTTCATACCCGCTCGATCACCTCAGTGCTGGCGGCGGCGATCGGTGCGGCCACGCGTGGCCGGGTGCGGAACGGGCGCCGCGCGGCATGCGAAATCTGCACCAGGATTGCCAATAACGCATAGTTGGCCAGCAGCGACGAGCCGCCGTAGGACATCCACGGTGTGGTCAGTCCGGTCAACGGGATCAGCGTCGTCACGCCGCCGACGACGATGAACAGCTGGATCGCCAGCGTCGACGCCAGACCCGCCGCCAGCAGCTTGCCGAAGCTGTCGCGCACCGCGATCGCGGTGCGCAGGCCGCGGATGATCACAATGGTGTAGAGCATCAGTAGGCTGGCCAGCCCCACCAACCCGAGCTCTTCACCGAACGCGGCGATGATGAAATCGGTTGATGCCGCGGGCACCGTGTCCGGCTGACCGTTGCCCAACCCGGTACCGAAGACGCCGCCGGTGGCAAAGCTAAACAGTGACTGCACAATCTGATAGCCGCTGCCTTCCGGGTCGGCGAACGGGTCCAGCCATGTCTGTACCCGCTCCCGGACATGGCCGAAAATGAAGTACGCCACAACGCTTCCCGCGGCGAATAAGGCCAGACCGATGACCACCCAGCTGAACCGCTGGGTGGCCAGATACACCATCGTCAGAAACGACGCGTAGAGCAGCAGCGAAGTGCCGAGGTCCTTTTCGAAAATCATTACGCCCACCGAGATGACCCACGCGGCCAACAGCGGCGCAAGGTCGCGGGGCCGCGGCAAATCCATCCCGAGCACGTGCTTGCCGGCGCTGGTGAACAGCCGGCGTTTAGCCACCAGCACTGCGGCGAAGAAGATCAGCAGCAGGATCTTGGAAAACTCCGCGGGCTGAATAGAAAAGCCCGGGAATCGAATCCAGATTTTGGCACCGTTCTCCTCGGAGAAGGCCCGCGGCAGCAGTGCCGGGATCGCCAAGATCACCAGGCCGGCGACGCCGCAGGTGTAGCCGTAGCGGGCGAGCTGGCGGTGATCTGGCAAGAAGCTCACCACCAGCGCGAAGCCGGTCACCCCGACCAGCGTCCACAGCATCTGCTGGTTGGCGCTGGGATGCGTGTGGCCGCCGATGGCGCCCTGGGCGATGTCGAGGCGGTGGATCATCACCAGACCGAGGCCGTTGAGTAATGCCACCACCGGCAACAGCAGCGGGTCTGCGTAGGGGGCGAAGCGTCGGACAACCAGGTGCGCGCACGCGAACAAGGTCAGGAATCCCAGCATGTAACCGGCCAAGTCCCAGTGCAATCGGCGATCCTGGTTGGCCTGCACGATGACCAGCGCTGCCGCGGTGATCGCTGCGGCGAAGCACAACAGCAGCAGTTCGGCATTACGCCGATTCGGCAGCGGAGGTGTCAGCGCGATCGCCGGTTGGGGCTGTGTCGTCATGCCGCCGCCCGGCAATCGGTGCCTGGCTGATGTGGCGGCGGATTCGCGGTGACGGTCGGCGCGGTGATGGAGGACGGCGCGGCGGCGGAAGGCGCTGTGGTTTCGGAGGATTGGTCGGGAGCTTGGGTCTGCGGCGGGCTGGCGGTGGTGCTGGGCGCTGGGCTGCGGCTGATCTCACCCGGTGGTGATGTGGCGCGAGGGGACGGGCACGGCGGCAGCAGTGAGTTGGTTGACAATTCGCGCAACTGCGCGATCGCGTCGTCAAGGCTACCGGCGGGAAGCCCGGCCGCCACTTGGGTGCGTTCAGCCGGCCGCAAATCGTCGAGCTTCATCAGGTGGCAGCCCAGTTGACCCTGGGACTGGTCGTAGCTGATCTGGGACAGTTGGTTGCCGGTCAGGCAGCCAAGCAAGTACGGCTGGTGCAGCGGCAAGCCCAGTATCGAGCCCTGAATGCCGCGCATGATCGCGACGTTGCCGTTGTATCCGGCGACGTAGTAGTTGTTGCGGATGACGGCCCGGGCCACCGCGAGCCCGGCCAGGACAAGCAGCACCAACAGCGTGATCGCGATCGCCATCCGCCGCCGCGATCGCCGCGGCCGGGTAAATGTATCGGCTTGTGGCAGAACCCTTTTCGCGACGTCTTTGCGAGGGCTGATAGCAGAGGCTCGTCCGGCGGCGGTGTTGGGCCGGGTTAGCTGGTCCTGATAATCGGAGTCGCCTGAAACCGCGCCCGCGACAATCGGCTGCGTCGGGCCGTAGTCGTAGTCGACGACGTCGGCGACCACCACGGTCACGTTGTCGGGTCCGCCGCCGCGCAAAGCCAATTCAATTAGACGGTCCGCGGCTTCGCTGACGTCGGGAATCTTCAGGGCTTCCAGAATGGTTTCGTCGCTGACCGGGTCGGACAGTCCGTCCGAGCACAGCAGGTAGCGATCGCCGGCGCGGACCTCGCGCATGGTCAGCGTCGGCTCCACCTCGTGCCCGGTGAGGGCCCGCATGATCAGCGAGCGCTGGGGGTGGCTGTGTGCTTCTTCCGGGCTGATGCGGCCTTCGTCGACCAGGGTCTGCACGAAGGTGTCGTCTCTGGTGATTTGCGTCAGCTCGCCGTCGCGCAGCAGGTAGCACCGCGAGTCGCCGATATGCACCAGCCCTAGCCGATCGCCCGCGAACAGGATCGCGGTGAGCGTGGTGCCCATCCCCTCCAGTTCGGGCTCCATCTCAACTTGCGCGGCGATGGCTGAATTTCCTTGCTGCACAGCGTCGTAGAGCTTGCCGAGTAAGTCACCGCCGGGCTCGTCGTCGTCGAGCTGAGCTAACGCGGCGATGGCGAGCTGGGACGCCACTTCCCCGGCGGCATGACCGCCCATGCCGTCGGCTAGCGCCAGCAGCCGCGCCCCGGCATACACCGAGTCCTCGTTGTTGGAACGCACCAAGCCGACATCGCTTCGAGCGGCGTAACGCAGAACCAGTGTCACGGGCGCAACTCGATTACCGTTTTGCCGATCCGAACCGGGGTTCCGATCGGAACTCGTACCGCCGTCGTCACCTTCACCCTGTCAAGGTAAGTGCCGTTGGTCGATCCTAGGTCCTCGACATACCATTCGGAGCCACGCTGGGTCAGCCGCGCGTGCCGCGTCGACGCGTAGTCGTCGGTGAGCACCAGCGTGGAATCGTCGGCACGCCCGATCAGCACCGGCTGTCCGCTGAGGCTGATGCGCGCGCCTGCCAGCGATCCTTCGGTGACCACCAGATAGCGCGGGATGTTGCGGCGCTGCCGTGACGGCATCAGCGTGCCGCGGAAGGTCAGGCCGCGGCGCACCATGACCGCGCCGGTGGGCGCGTAGATATCGGTGCGCAGGATTCGCAGGACGGACCAGATGAAGACCCACAACAACAACAAGAACCCGGCCCGCGTCAGCTGCAGAACTAACCCCTGCATCTGGCGTCCCCTCCGTCCTGGCGCTGCCTACCTCGCGCCCGCGAGGCCGAGCACATCAGCAACGTCACGATACTTGGACGGCGGCCGACACGGGGCGAAGCTCGATAGCTTCGCCCCGCGGTCAACTCACTGGAAATGGACGATGATCTCCGAGTGGCCCAACCGGATCACGTCGCCGTCGGCCAGCTGCCATTCCTGCACCGGCGCGTTGTTGACGGTGGTGCCGTTCGTGGAGTTGAGGTCGGTCAGCAGAGCGACCTGCCCGTCCCAACGGATCTCCAGGTGACGGCGTGACACACCGGTGTCGGGGAGCCGGAAGTGGGCGTCTTGTCCGCGGCCGATGATGTTGGTGCCTTCACGCAGCTGATAGGTCCGACCACTGCCGTCGTCGAGCTGCAGCGTGACCGCCCTGCCGCTCGACGGGTAGCCGGTCTCGCCGTAGCCGCCGTACCCGCCGGCTGCGGCAGGTTGGCCATAGTCGTAATCGCGGCCGGCGGGCTCGGCGTATCCGCCGCCGGGCGGGGCATACACGCCGCCGCTGGGGCCCTCGCCGTAACTGCCATAGTCCGGTTGGCCGTAGTCCTGGCGGCCGTAACCGGGCCCGTAGCCTTCGTAGCCGCCGCCGGGTTCGGGATAGCCGGCTCGTTGGGGTTGGCCGTAGCCGGCGCCCTCGTCAGGGCGAGCGGGGCCGCG